>JBCCGX010000624.1:0-6215 GCA_039029035.1 Acidobacteriota bacterium
CACACCGATCCCCTCGGAGTCAGCATCGAGTTGCTCGAAGACTTCGAAGACTCTGGCATGGTAGTGAGGTGCAATACCCAAACCGTTGTCACGCACGTAGACGGCTTCGGTCTCCCCTTCTCGTCGCACTCCGACCTCGATTCGTGGCGCCGGCGAATCGCCGAGAAACTTCAAGGCATTGTCCAGTAGGTGGCGAAACACGGCCAACAGCTGCGCCCGATCGCCCCGTACCACCGGCAACGGATCTCCGATGGAGACCTCGGCTCCACGCTCTCGAGCGGCGTCGGCCAAGAGCGCGCACGCTTCTCGGGCCAGCCCATCCAGGGCCACCTCGGCCGAAAGGTCGCTGACGTGACCGATGCTTGAGATCTCGAACAGGGCATCGAATTGGCGGTGCAGTTGGTCCGCGGCTACGTCGACGCGACGCAGATTGTGCGCTAGCTGTTCGGTTTCGCCCTCTCTCGCGGCCCGATGGGCGAGCCCGAGGTAGTTCCTGATCGTCGTCAGCGGGTTGCTCAGATCGTGCGCGATGGCGTGATTGAAGCTCGCCAGCTCGGCATTGCGCGCTTGCAGCGTATCGATGAGCTCGCCACGCTCTGCCAAGAGTCGGCCACGCTCGTCGCTCGCCTCCTCCAATTCACGGTGGATCGACAGCAAGTCGAGGTGCGTGCGCACCCGGGCCAGCAGCTCGTCTTTCGGGACCGGCTTGCTCAGGTAGTCGTTGGCCCCCACTTCCAGGCCGGCCACCAGATCGCGGGTCTGGTTTCTCGCAGTGAGGAAGATCACCGGCAGCTGCTGCTTGGTGAACCGTCCACGCAGGCGGCGGCACACCTCGTAACCGGACATTCTCGGCATCATCACATCGAGCAGCACCAGATCGAACGTCTCTTCCGCCAGGTAACGCAGGGCTCGAGGGCCGCTCGAAGCCTGGGTCACACGAAAACGCCGCGCGTTGAGATGATTCGACAGCACCTGGCGATTGACCGGCTCGTCGTCGACCACCAGGATGCGCTGCGCGAGGTCGTCTGCCGGCTCCCAGGCCGCCGCTTCGGTCGATCCCGAGCCGACCTCGACAGGCTCGATCGCTGACGGCGGCGAGGTCGCCGGCACGGACTTCCCCAGCTCGCCTACCGAATCCGCCGGACTCGCTGCGCCAGCCGGATCCGCGATGCCGGGCGCTTCCGGCAAGGAGAAGAAGAAGGTCGAGCCCTCCCCGACGACTGACTCCAGCCACAGTCGACCGCCGTGCAGCTCGACCAACTGGCGGGTCACCGCCAAGCCCAACCCGGTCCCGCCATACTCCCGCTGCACCGAGGCGTCGGCCTGCTCGAAAGCCTCGAAGATGCTGTCCTGCTTATCCGCCGAGATACCGATCCCCTGATCCGCGACGCGCACCACCAGCTCGCCATCGGCGGGCGCCGCCGAGACCTCGATCGTCCCCATCTCACTAAACTTGATCGCGTTGCCGATCAGGTTGTAGAGGACCTGCTGCAGGCGACTCTCGTCCGCGAGGGCAGCCGGTAGCTCGGCCGGAATATTGTTGACCAGTTGCAGAGCCTTCGATCCTTTCAACGGCCCCGACATATCCAGGACAACCTCGGCCAGAGAGCGCAGATCGACCGCTTGCTGACGGAGCTCCAAGCTCTTTTCACGCAGCCTGGAGAAATCGAGGATGTCATCGACCAGGGCACTGAGTCGGCGGCCGCTGGCCACGAGCATCGAGAGATCTGTCCTGGCCGCTTCCGGCAGCTGGCCATGCACCCCATCGACCAACGATTCGGCGAGGCCGGTCATGCCGAAGAGCGGTGTCCGCAGCTCGTGGGAGGTGTTGGCCAGAAACTCGTCCTTGAGCTTATCGAGCTGACGCAGGCGAGCGCTGGCGGCCCGTTCATAAGCCACCTTGTTGCGCTGCGAGCGCACGAAAGCCAGCACAACGCCCGCCACCAGCAGGGCGTAGAGAGTGTAGGCCCACCAGGTTTGCCAGAACGCCGGCAGCACGGTGACCGCGAGCGCGGCGCCCGTTTCGTCCCACACACCGTCGCGGTTCGCTGCCTTGACACGAAAGGTGTAGGCGCCGGGCTCGACCCGGGAGTATTGAGCCTGGGGTTGCGAGGCATCGGCAGGAATCCAGCCGCTGTCGAAGCCCTCCAGCTGGTAGGCGAAGCGGACTTTCTCCAGGTTGGCGAAGGCCAGCGCGGCGAACTCGATCGAGAACAGGTAGTCCTCGGGCGAGAACACCACCGACGCCTTGGCTCGACGTACGGGCTGGGGCAATAAATCCGGCCGACGGCCCTTGTCGGTGGACTCCGAACCGAAGGTCCGGAGACCGGTGATGAAGACCGTCGGTGCCTCCTCGACCCGGGTCACCTGGTCGGGCAAGAATGCGATGAGATCCTGCGAGCCACCGAAGAACAGGGCACCTGAGCGACTCCGGCCATGGGCCCGGGCACTGAAGCCGGTGAGGGCGCCGTCTGCCGCATCGTAGACCCAAACCTCACGACTCGCCGGATCGAAGCGGGCAAGCCCCTTGTCGGTACCGATCCACAGGTTGCCGTGGTCGTCTTTCTGGACGCCGGTGATCCAATCACTCGGCAGGCCATCCTTCTGGCGCAGGTGGCGAAAGCCGGTGCGCTCCTCTTCGAGCCAGCTCACCCCACCGCCGAGAGTGCCGAGCCACAGGGTCCCGCGCACATCCTCGTGGATCGCGCCCACCTGATCGTGACTCAGACTGGCGGGATCGGCGGGATCGTGCTGGAAACGCTGGAACGTCTCGTGCTGGCGATCGAACCAGAGTAGCCCATCACCGTCGCTGCAGATCCACAGCTCGCCACGCTGGTCGATGAGCAGCGCCAGCAAGTCTTGGCCACCGAGCGCCTTGGGATCGGCCGGGTCGGGGACATATTGGGTCAGCCGGCCCGTGCGCACGTCCACTCGGCTCAGATGGGAGCTCTTGGCGACCCAGAGATCGCCGGTCGGGTCTTCGACCATGCCCCCGACGCCGCCCGGGCCGAAGCTCGCCGGTCCATCGCCTCGGTGCTGGAAGCGAACGAAGGTCTCGTTGCGGCGGTCCAGCCGGTCGATCCCGGCGTTGGTGCCGAACCAGAGGTCGCCGCGGGAATCCTCGTAGATCGTCCACACCCAATCGTTGGACAGACTCGCCGGATCCTCCGCGTCGTGCCGGTACTGAGCGACGAGCTTGGCAGTCGGGCTGAAGCGATGTAGCCCCTGCCCCCAGGTACCCGCCCAGAGGTCACCGAAGCGGTCTTCGTGCACACTGGCGACATTACCCAACCGGCGTGTCGCGTCGGCGGGTCGGTAATGGGTGAACACCTGGTGCCGCTGGGCCATGTGACTGACGCCGGAGCGCGTTCCGAACCAGAGCCCCCCCGATCGATCTTCCGCGATGTCCCAGACGTAGTCGCCGAGGCGACTCTCTGCTTCCCCGGCTCGATGGCGCGCGACGATGCCCTGGCTCTCGGGGCTCATCCCGAGTACGACACGGCCGGTGCTCAGCCACAGCACGCCACGCGCATCCTCGTGCAAGGTGATGACCTCGTCGACCAATCTGTCGCTGGCGCCTTCGGCGTCGATCCTCAACGGCGTGGCGATGATCGCCTGCCGCGAACGATCCCAGTGAAAGAGGCCGCTCTCGGCCCCGATCCACAGCTGGCCCCGGCGATCCTCCAGCAAAGAAAGTACTTGCCCAAGCTCGATCCCGGGCTGGCGTACCATGACGATTTGCCCGCTCTCGCGATCGAGGCGCCCCAAGCCCCCCTGGGTCCCCAACCAGAGCACCCCGAGATGATCCTCCCACAACGCCTTGATCTGGTTGTTGAGCGACCCCCGCGGGTCGTCTCCCTTGTAGGTATGGTGCTGGAACGTACCGGTCGCGACGTCGTAGCGATCGACACCAAGGCCGGTGCCGAGCCACAGGCTGCCGCCGGCGCCCAGGTGGATCGCTAGCACCGAGTCGTGCCCCAGGCTGGCCGGATTGTCCGGCTCGTGGCGATGGTGCACGAAGGTCCCGGTGTTGCGATCGAGGCGATTGAGACCTGAGCTCAAGGTGCCGACCCAGAGATCGCCCTCAGCATCTTCCAGCAGGCTCATGATGAAGCCACCACTGAGTGTTCGAGGATCGACCGGATCATGCCCATAGATCTCGAAGCGATGGCCATCGAAACGCGCCAAGCCGTTCTGGGTGCCGAGCCAGACGAATCCCTGCCGATCCTGGAGCACCTGCCGGACCACCGGGCTCGGCAATCCGTCACTACCGTCGAAGTGGGTGAAGAAGCCACGCCGGAAAGCCAGAGGTTCGCCAGCGGACGGGACGGCCCCGGCCAGCTCGAAGACAAAGGCGAAGAAAACCGTACGCCAGAGACCGACTGCGAGGCGACGCCAGCGACGCCCATCGTCCTTCAGCCGGAAGCGCCTCACCCGCCGTGCTTCGGCTTGAAGAAATCCGCCAGGCTGCCGAAGCCACTCGACTCCGGCTCACGGTTGAGATAGCTCTCGACTTCGCCGCGATCCTCCGTGGCGTCACCTTCCATTCGGCGAGCGAGCGAGATGCGCTTCTTGTCGGTGTCGACCGAAAGGATCTCAACCTCCAGCGACTGCCCAAGCTCCACCACCTGCCGAGCGTGGCTCGCGTTCCCTTTGCCGCCCAGGCGACTGATGTGCACCAGGCCTTCGAGTCCCGGCTCGAGCTCGACGAAGGCGCCGAAAGTCTCGAGGTTCATTACCCGCCCGGTCACTGCCTTGCCCTTGGGGTAGCGTTGCTCCGCCTTGTCCCAGGGATCGCGCTCCAGTGCCTTGGTCGACAGTGCGATGCGCTCGGTCTGGCCAGCCTTCTTGGGCGGTTCGATCTTCAGAATCTGCACCTCGATCGTCTGCCCTTCGGTGAGCTCTTCGTGTGGGTCAATGCCCCGACGATGGCCCATCTCGCTGGCGTGTAGCAGGCCTTCGAGGCCACCCAGGTCGACGAAGGCACCGTAGCTGGTGATCGAGCTCACGGTGCCTTCGAGCACTGCGCCGACCTCGAGGTACTCGCGCACCGCGTCGGCCCGGCGCTTCTTTTCCTCTTGCAGCAGCACGCGCCGTGAGACGACGATGTTCGGCCGCTGCCTGGAGTCTTCGTATTTGGTAATGCGGAACTCGAAGCGCTGGTCGATGAACTCCTCAGCGTCCTCGACATAGTGATCGGCGATCTGGGAGATCGGGCAGAAGGCGCGCAAGCCGCCGATCGAGACCTCGAGTCCGCCCTTGATCTCGCTGCTCACCACTCCCTCGACCGGTAGCTTCTGCTCGAAAGCGGTGCGCAGCTCCGAGCGCAGCGCCTCGCCGCGGCCGGCCCGGACGCGAAGGATCCAGTTGCCGGAGCTGTCGGCCGCCGAGACCAGAGCTTCGATCGTATCGCCCACCGCCACCGTCAGGCGACCGTTCTCGTCCGTCAACTCGGCCCGGTCGACGGTCCCTTCGGACTTGGCGCCGAGGTCGACGAAAGCGAACGCGTCGCCGATCGAGACGATCGTGCCGCGGATCTTCTGACCGATCTCGGGATCCTCACCCCACTGGTCATACTCCGCCAGCATGGCGGCGAAGTCGTCGCCATCGCCCGAGCCCGCCTGTCGATCGTCACCCTGTCTCGCCATGTGCAGCTCCCTAATTAGGTCAGCGCCTGTCCAGCCCGCCGGTCGCCAAGTGTAGCCGAGCTCACCTCGAATGCTAAGATCCGCGCAATGCAATCCAACCGATCGGCTCGTAGGAAGCTCGCCCGGCGAGGAAGCCCCTGATGTGGTTCTTCGGCTTGCTGCTGCTCGCCGCCGCCGGCGGCTTCGCCTACGGTAGTCGCTCGCGGCAGCGCCAGCTCGGACTGATCGGCTCGACCGAGGTGTGCACCGTGGCCCACCTACGGGAGCTTGCCGCCTCGATGAGCGAAGGGTTGGGCGAGGGGTCGCTCCGCTTCCCCGCTGCGGTCAACGGCACGGTGCGCTGTGCCGAGCCGCTGACCTCGGAGCTCGGCGAGGTGGAAGCGGTGCACTACTCCATGTCGGTGCGCCGCGAGGTCGAGGGCCAACGCCGCGACAACGCCGGCAACAAGCGCGACGAGCGGCGCTCCGAGCAGCTGGCGCACGAACGCAAGTCGGTCGCCTTCACCCTCGAAGACGCCACCGGATCGATCACCGTCGATCCCACCGACGCCAACTTCACCACCGAGA
>JBCCGX010000625.1:0-6214 GCA_039029035.1 Acidobacteriota bacterium
CGGCGCCGATGGCGAAGCGCTGGTTGACGTCGATAACGGTATTGAGGGCGCTGCGGTGGTCGATCATCACCCCCTTGGGCTCACCGGTGGAGCCGGAAGTGAAGATGACGTAGGCCAGGTCGCTCGGCTGGGTGGTGAGCTTGCTGACGGGCTCGTCGTCCGCGCCGGAGGTCGACCGCTCGACGGCGAGGACCCGGAGCCCGTCCGGCCAGTCGAGGGTCTCGGCAAAGTGGGGCTGGGTCAGGGCGATCTCCACCTCGCCGCGCTCGAGCAAGCGCTGCCGCCGCTCGGCCGGCAGGGAGGCCTCGATCGGCTGGTAGGCCGCGCCGGAGCGACAGATCGCAAGGACCGCCGCCACCTGCTGCCAGCCTTTCTCCATCACCACCGCCACCAGCTGGTTGGGTCGTGCGCCGAGCTGTTGCAGGCGCCGAGCGTAGCGGGCCGAGAGCTGCTCGATCTCGCCGTAGGTCAGACGCTCGCCGCCGGCGACGACGGCGGTGTGCTCGGGGTGCTGGGCGGCCTGCTCGAGGAACGGCCGGTGCAGGAGGCCTTGCGGCACGGGCTGGGCGGTGTCGTTGGCTCGCGCCACCAGCTCGAGCTGGGCGGCCGGCGTCAGGGTCTGGCGGCGGTCCAGCCAGGTGTCTTCTTGCTCGAGGCGGTTCAACAGGTCCTCGTAGGCCTCGAACATGGCGCCGACCAGGCCGTCGGGGAAGAGCCCGGCGACCGAGTCCCAGGTGAAGAAGAGCTGCCCGTCGCGCTCCGAGATCTGTTGATCGAGCCACACCTGGGGGGTCTGGGTGATGTTGAACATCAGCTGGCCGCCCGCCAGGTCGCCGGCTTCGCCTTCAGGCTCGACGCCTGCCGGTGCCTCGTTGCCCGACGGTGCCTCGCCGTCGGGACCTGCCTCGTCGTCGAGGCCGGTAAGACCCAGGGTGCTGGTGAAGACGACCGGCATACCGGCCCGCGGCGCACCACCGCCCTGGCGGGCGAGCTGACGCTGCACCCAGACGCCGCCGACGGCTCGATGATCGAGGTCGTCCCACAGCTGTTGCTGCAGCCGTCGCGCCAGCTGCAGGAAGCTGTCGCCGGGACGGCAATCGGTCTCCAGCAGGGTGAGGGAGGTGAAGTCGCCGACCAGGTGGTTCACCTGGGGGTGGCGCGGCTGGCGATTGAACAGGGTGAGGTTGAGGGTGAAGCGCGGGCTCTTGCAGTAAGCGGCCAGGGCCTCGGCGTAGGCCGCCAGGAGCACCGCCGAAGGGGTGAGGCCGAAGCGGCTGCCGCGTTGGCGAACGGCTCGCCAGGTGGCGGCCACCAGCCGGCCAGCGTGGCGCTCGAAGCGCGGCCGCTCGAGGGCAGCGGCGGAGGTCGCCAGGGGCAGCTCCGGCGCCGGCGGCAGGGTGTCGAGCCGTCCCTGCCAGTAGGCCACGGCGCGCTGGTACTGGGGGCTGTCGCGGTCGCCGCGCTCGGCCATCACGTAGTCGCGGAAGGTGATCTCGAGTGGCTGCAGCGGACGCTCCGGCTGGCGATAGAGCTCCATCAGCTGGTCGAACAGCACGGCGGAGCTCCAGGCGTCGTAGATCAGCAGATCGCGGCTGATGTGCAGCCGCACCGCATCGTCCGCCAGGCGGGTGGCGCGCAGGTCGAACAGCGGCCAGACTTCCGGGTCGAGCACCTGGTGGGAGAGCTCGCCGCGCACCTCGGCGATGGCCTGCTCGGCCTCCTCCGGCGATCGACCTCGCAGGTCCAGGGTGGCGATGCGGTAGGGTGGCACCTCTGCCAGCACCTTCTGCCGACCGTCGGGCAGCATCACCGCGCGCAGCATGTCGTGGTGCTCGATCAGCCGCTGCCAGACTCGCTCCAAGCGCTCCAGGTCGAGGTCGAGCTCGATCTCCATGTAGCTGTGGGTGGCGACGTTGCCGAGCTCGAAGGCGCCGGTGCGGCCCACCCAATAGGCCTCCTGGACTTCGGTCATCGGGAAGGGCTCGAAGCGGTTCTCGGCGTCGTGGACCAGGGGCGGTAGCTCGGTCAGCTGGCCCGTGCCGCGTCCCTGGGCCTGGGTGACCGCCGTCGCCTGGGCGGCAATGGTCGGCGCTTCGAAGAGCTGACGCAGCGGGATCTCCACCCCGTCGAAAGCGCGCTGTACGCGGGCAATGAGCTGCGCGGCGAGGAGGGAGTGGCCGCCGAGTTCGAAGAAGCTGTCTTCGACGCCAAACTCCTTTGTAAGCCCCAGAACCTCGCGCCAGAGCTCCACCAGCACTTCCTCGGCCGGGGTTCTCGGCGCGACGTAGGTGGCGCTCCTGGCGGCTTCGGGGGCCGGGAGAGCGTCCCGGTCAACCTTGCGGTTGGGGGTCAGGGGCAGCGCCTCCAGACCCATGTAGAACGACGGGACGATGGGATCCGGCAGGCGTTGGCGCAGGAAGTCACGCAGCTCGCGGCTGGCGGTCGCAGGGAGGGGTTCGCCGAGACCGGTGACATAGGCGACGAGGTACCCCTGGCCGCCGGCGTCGGTCCGCCGGATCACCACTGCCTCGCGCACCTCGGGGTGGCCGGCGAGGTTGGCTTCGATCTCCCCCAGCTCCACCCGGAAGCCGCGGATCTTGACCTGGCGGTCGGCGCGACCGACGATCTCGACCTCGCCATCGGGCCGGTAACGACCCAGGTCGCCGGTGCGGTAGAGGCGGTCGCCGGTCGGGTCGGCCGCGCTGGCGAACGGATTCGCCACGAAGCGTGCCGCGGTCAGCTCGTCGTCGGCGAGGTAGCCGAGGGCCAGGTGCGGGCTGCGCACGCAGATCTCGCCGACTTCGCCAATGCCGGCCAGGCGGTCGTCCGTGGCGAGGACCAACAGCTGGACGTCGGGCATGCCGCGTCCGACGGCGATGACTTCGCTCTCCTGGCTGACGTCGCTAGTTGACTGGGCCACCTCGTGGTAGCCCACCGCTCGCTGGGTCTCGGTGGAGCCGTAGTAGTTGATCACCCGCACCGCAGGCGCCAGGGCTTGCAGGCGGCCGACATCGTGACGGGTCAGGACATCGCCGACATAGTAGGCACCGCGCAGGGCTGGCAGAGAAGCCGCAGGCCGAGTGTCCCCCGTCGCCTGGCCGACCAGCAGCTGACCCAGAGCGGGGGTGAGATGGGCTTGAGTGATGCGTTGGCGGCCCATCCAGCGCGCCGGCCGGCCGGCCATCTCGAGGATCTCGGGCGGCGGGATGACGACCGTCGCGCCGGTCTGCAGCGGGGTGAAGACCTCGCGGTGCAGCGGGTCGTGAGCCAACCCGGACAACAGGCTGTAGCGGTCGTTCCCGCGCAGATCGAAGGCCTCGCGCTGCCAGGGGATGAAGTGGGTCAAGGAGCCGTGGCGCCCGCGGATGCCCTTCGGTAAGCCGGTGGAGCCCGAGGTGAAGGCGATGCAGGCGAGGTCGTCGGCACCGCGGCTGGTTGGAGGGGTGGGGGTGGCGGTCTCGGTCGCCAACGCTTCGCTCCCGAGCATCAGGCGCGGGCAGCCGGTGGCGTCCAGCGCGTCGGTGATCTCGGCAGGCAAGTCGCCGGCGGCCTGCAGGTGGACGAAGCCGCGCGGCTCGGCCTGGGACAGGCAAGCGACCCCGCGCGCCGCGGGGTAGGCCGGGTCGAGGATCAGGAAGGCCGCGCCGGCCCCGAGGGTGCCGAGAAGCGCCGCCACCAACGGTGCGCTGCGATGGCCGTAGATCGCCACCACGTCGCCGGGCGCCACGTCCAGGTCGCGCAGGCTCCGGGCGAGGTCGGCGCTGGCTGCGGCGAGCGTGCCGTAGGTCAGGGTCACTTCGGGATCGACCACCGCCACTCCGTCCGGGCTCTCCGCCGCGCACCGGGCGAAGACCTCCGCCACGGTGCCCTCGAAACGATCGCTCAGGGGCCGCGTCGGATCGGGCAGCAGGGTGCGCGCCGCGTCGTTGAGCAGCGGCACGGTGTCGATGGAGGTGTCCGGATCGGCCACCATCTGGCGCAGCAAATTCTCATATTGAGCGGCCATCGCCTGGATGCGCGCCGGATCGAAGAGATCGGCGTTGTACACCCAGTCGATGGTCAGCTCGCGGGCATGGTCGTCGACATAGAGGGTGAGGTCGAATTTCGAGGCGACCTCGAAGGCGTCGCCGTCTTCTTGCAGATCTTCGATCACCAGATAGGAGCCATCGGACTTTGCTGCAGCCTGTGCGGCGGTCGGCGCTCCTTCACCGGGGACGGCCGGCGAGCGCACCCGTCCCAGGTTGAGTAGGTTGAAGAACACCTGGAAGACCGGTGTGCGGCTCAGGTCGCGCTCCGGCGTCAGCGCTTCGAGCAGCTTCTCGAAGGGTAGATCCTGGTGGCCGTAGGCTTCGAGCGAGACCTCGCGCAGGCGCCCCAGCAACTGACGGAACGTCGGGTTGTCGGCCAGATCGGCGCGCATGACCAGCGTGTTCAAGAACATGCCCACCAGACCTTCGAGCTGCGACCGGCTCCGACCGGCGATCGGCGTACCGATCAGCACGTCGCGCTGGCCGGCAAGGCGGCCGAGGAGGGCGGCGAAGGGGCTCAGCAGGGTGACGAAGAGGGTGGTGTCGGCGGTGCGGCTCAAGGCCCGCAGGCGGTCGGCAAAGTCGCCGTCGAGCTGCTGCCGGGCGGCGACGCCACGGAAGGTCTGGATCGCTGGTCGCGGCCGATCGGTGGGCAGCTCGAGAACCTGCGCCGCGTCGCCGAGCTGGCGCTGCCAATAGCCGAGCTGACGTTCGAGCTCGGCGCCCTGCAGCCAGCCGCGCTGCCAACTGGCGTAGTCGGCGTATTGGATCGGTAGCTCGGCCAGGGGCGAGCGCCAGGCCTTGCCGGAGCGCCCGGCGCAGCTCTGGTAGAGCGCCCCCAGCTCGCTGGTGAGGATGCCCATCGACCAACCGTCACAGGCGATGTGGTGGATGTTGAACAGCACGATGTGCTCTTCGGCCTCGTCACCGGCGTCGGCCGAGGTGCGCATCAGGAGAACCCGCACCAGCGGTCCGCGAGTGAGGTCGAAAGAGCCTTCGACCTCGGCCGCGATCCAGCGCTCCACCTGGCCGCGTCGGTCGGCGGCACCCAGAGCGCCGAAGTCGACCAGCGGCAGGGCTCGGCGTCGCGGCGGATCGATCACTTGCACCGGCACGCCGTCGACGGCACGGAAGCGCGTGCGGGTGATCTCATGCCGGCGCCAGAGCTCGTCGAAGCTTGCCTCCAGGGCGGCGCGATCGAGCCGGTTACGCAGGCGTAACGGCAGGGTCATGTTGTAGGTCGAGCCGCCGGGCTCGAGCTGATCGAGGAACCACAGGCGCTCCTGCGAGAATGAGAGCGGCGCTGGGGCGTCGGGCGAGCGGCGCGGGATGGCGTCGGGGCTCGGCGCACCCTTCTTCTTCTTGCGGCCCTTGAGGCGCTTGGCCAAGAGCGCTCGTTTGGCGTCGGACAGGCCCTTCTTGCGGCCGGTGACCTTGGCGCGTAGCTTGGACTCGTTGCGCTTTTCGGCCGCCAGGGCGTCCTCGCCAGGTGCCTGGCTCGGATCGGTCGGGGATGTCGAATCGTCGATCGCAGGTGCAGAAGCGGCCTGCAGGATGGCTTGTTCTTCGGCCTCGGACATGATCTCTATCTCCGCGATCGGGCGATCCGGATCGGCCGCGACCTCATCGGCGAGGCGGACGAATCGCTCGAGCAGGGTCTCGATGGTGTTGCTGTAGAAGAGGGATCGATCGTAATCCAGTTGGATCGAGAGTCGGTCGCCGGCCTGCGTTACGCCACAGGAGAGCTCGAAGGCCGCCCCGCGCTCGCCCTGAGCGGCGGCCGGCAACGGCCGGAAGGTCAGGCCGGGTACCGTGACGGGGTCGAGCTGCAGGTCGCCGAGGGCGAACATCGATTGAAAGACCGGTTGCACCCCCGTCTGGCGATTGGGATAAAGCGTCTCGACCAGCTTCTCGAAGGGCAGCTCCTGGTGGGCGTAGGCTCCCAGAGCGGCTTGCCGCACCCGCGCTAAGATCTGGCGAAACGTCGGCCGGCCGGTGAAGTCGGCGCCGATGGCCAGGGTGTTGACGAAGAAGCCGATCAGCCCCTCGATTGCCAGGGGGTGGCGGTTGGCTACCGGTGTGCCGACGATGACCGTCTCGGCGCCGGTGGAGCGGCGCAAAAGGGTCTGATAGACCGCCAGGAGGGTCATGAAGAGGGTCGCGCCCTCGTGTCGACCGAGCTCGAC
>JBCCGX010000626.1:0-6213 GCA_039029035.1 Acidobacteriota bacterium
GAAAGTCCTCGCCGCTTTGCAGGAAGCATGTGCTCGCGTCGCACCGAGTGACCTGGAGTCCCAAGTGTTGTTCGTAGAACTGACGTGAGCGGGCGATGTCGGAGACCGAGAGAGCGATATGGTCGACGCCGGTCGCCTGGAAAGTGGGACTGGTCTGCTGGGCGGCGGCCGGAGTGTCTCCCCGCAGGGACGCTCCAGCCATGGCGGCAGCGTCGGCGAGGCGGGTGACGAGTTGGCGACGAGTCAGTTGTCCGCGATCGTAGTCTTCCACCATCTTCGAGATCTCGGCATGCATGGCGTCCTCCTGGTGTACTTGTTGGTTTCTGGACTCTATCGCCTTGTGGATCCAGTCAAGGCGCTGCGCGTTGGACTGCAACTGTCAGGCCGCAGCCTCCAGCATCGGTACTACAGGCGCACAAACGGCTCCTGAAAGGGTTCTGTTGGTCGATCGATACTCCGTTGTACGCTGGTTTGCTCTGGTGTCCCGTGCGGCCTTTACAAGGCTCGGATCGTTGTTTATGTTGATTTCATGAGCACAACATCGACAGTTCTGGGCCGTCGACCGAAGCTGAGTCGACGTATCACGAAGCGGCTCGTCTTCGCCTTGGAGGCTGGCAATTACACGACGGTGGCCGTCGGTTACGCAGGCATCGGGCGAGCGACTTTCTATCGCTGGATGCACCGAGGCCGTGAGACCGATGGTGGTATCTACCGGGACTTCTATGTCGCGGTCCGCCGGGCTCTGGCGATAGCCGAGGCTCGTGCTGTGGCGATCATCCGGCGGCATATGGCCAAGAGTTGGCGCGCATGCCTGGCCTGGTTGGAGCGTCGCCATCGTGATCGCTGGGGTGTGCCCCGTCGGGAGGACGTCGAGTTTCGCCCACATAAGGTGCTCTGTGACTTGCTTAACATGACTGAGGATGAGTTGTACGGGCTCACCTGAGCAGTCCTGCTGCCGCAGGTGAGGTCTGGAGGACCAGTTCGCGCACGGAGGCCGGCCCGACCTCGGCACCGAAGACGGCGCTGGAAGTGGAAGAGCCAGGGCCGGCCGTTACGCTAACATCCCTCCACTTTCTCACCTGAAATCGTCCGGAGGACCGTGATGCTTTCTGCTTTCCGCGCTCGCCTTCCCTGGTTTCTGTGCTGTGCTCTGGTGCTTCTACCCGGCTGTGCCGAGCTCGACCCGGCTCTGGTCGAATCGGTGCTCGGCACCGCTTCCTCCGGCGACGAGCTCGACGAGCCGACGGTGGCCCGTGGCCTGAAAGAGGCCCTGCGCATCGGCGCCTCGCGGGCGATCGATCGCACGTCGAAGATCGACGGGTTCCTGGCCGATGAGCTGATCCGGATCTACCTGCCCGAGGATCTCGAGAAGATGGCCGAGGCGTTGCGCAAGGTCGGTTTCGCACGCCAGGTCGACGAGCTCGAGGTGGCGATGAATCGAGCGGCCGAACGCGCGGCGGGGGAAGCTCGGTCCATCTTCTCAGGCGCCATCAGCGAGTTGACGATTCGCGACGCCTTCTCGATTCTGCGCGGCAACGACACCGCCGCCACGGACTATCTCCGGGGTCGCACCGAGAGCGAGCTGCGCGCTCGCTTCCAGCCGATCATCGCCGACAAGATGCGGGAAGTCGACCTGTACGAGGCCTACAACCGCCTGGCCGACGCCTACAACGCTCTGCCGTTCGGCCAGAAGCCCGCCGTCGACCTCGACGTCTATCTCACCAACGAAGCCATGGACGGGTTGTTCGCCACCCTGGCGACCGAGGAGCGCCGCATCCGTGAAGATCCGCTGGCCCGCACCACCGAGCTGTTGCGCAAAGTGTTCTCGCGGCGCGGCTGATTCCGTCGGCGGATCCAGCGGGGCGGTGACCCCGCGCGCGTGTTGCTACCTCGCGATGCGTGACACCCCTACCTCTTCGATCTGTCGTTGGGGCCGATCCCCACCAGGCCCTTTGTTGAGCCCCCGGCCGTCCGGGATGATCACCTGCCGCCCCTTGATGACCACTCCCCATCCTGGGCATCGGCAAGCGAAGCCAGCAGCTTCACGCAGCGGCTCTCGCTGTGGCCAAGGAGATCGGCCCCATCGATTTCGATCCGGATGGCAGATGCGACCCGATGGATGTCGCGAAGAACCTCCAGAGCGACGTTGTGACCAAGCGACTTGGGCTCTAGCGAGGCTTCGCCTGAGACGCCGAGCCCGCATCGGCGGCTAGCTGACCCGAATACTTGACTCGCCCAGCCCCGGAGATCGGGCCTTCTAGGGGCGTCCAAGGGTCTCTGACGGGGCGGTCTCCAAGTCTCCGTCCAGGAATCCCCGACGCAATGAGTGGTGCTCTCGTCAGGGCTCA
Source organism: Acidobacteriota bacterium (assembly GCA_039029035.1). Taxonomy (GTDB): domain Bacteria; phylum Acidobacteriota; class Thermoanaerobaculia; order Multivoradales; family J023; genus JAAELT01. Next base: position 2,349 of record JBCCGX010000626.1, read on the forward strand.
AAGCAAAGGGCCGGACTCGATCACCGTGGCGTTGCGATTGCCGCGGATTGTTTCTGCCCGTCGGCTCCTAGCCCTTTCGGCCGCCTGCCTCGGATCGCGAACGGGCTTTGCGAGGCTTGGTCAGAGATCTCTCGCAGCAATTGGTCAGACGATCCGTGCGATTTGAACGTCTGCATCGTCGACCGGAAAGTCCATTTCATCCCATAAGTCGTAACGGTATTGGTCCGGGAGGTGTTCGACGGTGCAACGCTTGGCGCGAGCCCATGGATCTTTCCAGCCCGCCGCGTTGCCGGCGACGACTTCCAGATAGCGGTTGTTTTCGAAGGCCTGTTCTTTCAGGTGGTACAGCCTCAGTTCGTCGTGGTAAACCCAGGGCACAGGAAGCCTTTCGTCGAGAAACCCCCAGAGTAGGCGTACCGCGCCATGAAGCCGGCCGTATTGGTAGAGCGCGTAAAGGGATTTCGCATCGGCCTCCAGCCGGCGCCGCAGACGGTCTTGCTGTCCGTTCTGAAGGTACTTGCGCAACATCGCTTCAGACCCGAACGGCCTGGAGATACCGCAGGAGCCCTGGATGAGCAGCTTGGTCGTGATCTTGAGAGTTCGTCCCCGCCGGTTCAAAGTTCGCGTCTTTTGCGGTGGACCGAGCTCGGCCAGGCGCCGCGTCGCAGGGTCGAAGGCCAAGGAACGCAGAAGAGGGCGCACCCCCACGGCAGCGATCAAATCGTACTCGCCCAGTCGTGATCGCGCTGAGTCGAGATCTTGACCGAGGAAAGTCGTGATCGCGCGCTCGGCGACGTCGATGAGAACGACCGCTGCTGGGGCTTTCGTAGGAAAGGCGTGAACGAGGACCCGGCGAAGCTCTGCCAGTTTCTCGGCGTTCGCCGCTCGTTTGGCTTTGAGGCGGCGCTGATGTGCCTCGATTGACGGCCCGTCGAATGTTCGCGGGTAGCGCCGCGCGATCTCGATTCGCTTGCGGACGGCATCTCGCATCGAGCGCAGCGCCGAGTGGCCTGGGGAAACTTCCCAGATGCCGCCTTCGACAACCTCCACCGCCGCGCCCTTCCGCCAGTATTGTGCGGCTTGGGTCTCCAGGGTGTGGTGGTCCGTCAGCCGATCGAGGAAGTCGACGACCGCCGTCGCCTGCATGCGGCAGCCGTGGCTTTCGAGGACCGCCAGAGCCAACCGCTGAGCTGACCAACTGGACAAGTAGGCATCGCGGAAGGCTTCCTCTAATTCTGCAGATGCGATCGGTGTTTCGGGGCCTGGGAGCGGCTTCGGCGGCGGCGGCACGACGCGCAGGAAAGGAACTTTGGGCGGTCTGAGGCCGAGCCGGAAGACCCAAAGATCGAGTTCCTTGTCATGCGGATCGAGCGAGTAGGCGTCTCCATCGCGGTAAACCGGTGGACGAGCCGGCCGGCAGCGTTTGAGCGAGCGCAACGCGCCCTCTGCGTCCCCCAGGCCTGCTTCCTCGAGACGGCGGGCGACCTCTTCGAGAGTCATGGCCTCGCCATGCTCGAGCAGCGTGACGAGCATTCGTGCATAGGTATTCGCCTCGGGATGATGCTTGACCGCGGCGAGCGACGGCACCGCAATTCCCAGGGCTTCACAATATGTGTTTGTCATCGTTGATTCATGATTATTATCACCTTGAGCTCTCGAATCCCAGCCGAGAGCTAGGTTGATCTTGTGGTGTACCAAGGAACAGCAGGAACAGAGTTCGGTGTCCTCGCGATCTGGGATGCTGAGCACCCGAGGCCCGATCTCGCGGAGCTGAAAGCCAATCCGCTGATGGATGCCCTTGCCGGGATCTCGAAGACTGGCGAGGTCTTCTGGCTCGAGGTCGAGGACGCGGAGGATGTTCGCATCGACGTCTATGTCGACGAGGAGCTTCCGGAATCCGTCCGCGAGCGGTACCAGGCGGATCGCGGCAGCTTCTTGCTGCGGGTCGAGTCGGGGAGCTTGGCGATAGGAGCGGTCGACCATTGGGCGAGTCTCGGAACCGCGGAATCCTGCCGCCGGAGCGAGATCGTCGTTCCACCCGGCGACTACGTTTTGACCTGCCGCCTACGGCACTTCGCGGGCGAGCGCTACCGGCGCGAGATGATCGCGCTGGTCGGAGAGAACGACTGGCGGTTCTACAACTGCATCGGCGGCTTGAGCGCCCTCGGCTGTTTGCCTCTGATCGCCTTCGGCCTTCTCGCTCTGCTCGAGCAGTGGCGACTGCTGATCTTCTGCGGCTTACCGGCCCTGGCCCTGCTGTGGATCGGCCTCACCGTCCTGCAGCGGTTCACCCGCTACGCGCAGATCGATCGCAAGATCAAAGGCTACGAAGCGAAGATGCCGTATTGCGTGCTCGAGCTGCACAGGACAAGAGACGCCGGCAGCCTGCGCGGCGGTGGCATCGAGGCCTAGACGCTACCGCCGCCTGACACGCTGGCCGCACAGCCATCTGTTTAGGTCTGCGAGGAGCAACAGGCTGGCGGTCGTCCTGGCGATGGGCCATGGCTTGGACGGGTCCGGAACCCGGAGATGGCTCCGTCTCGGTGCCACCGTCGAGTTCGGTGCCCTCCATCGGGGGCAAGGGCCAGGTCGCGCATCGTGCCGAGGAAAGCCCAGATCCCTGGGATTTTGCGCTATTACTTCGCGCGGCGGTTACGGCGAACCGAACGAATACCCCGATAGGTAAGGTAGGCAGCAACGGCCACCAGGATCACCTGTTGAGTGCGCACAGCGTTGGCGCCGTTGAGCGCTTGAGTTTTCTCACAGAACCCCGAGAACGCACTGTACGCCAGAGTGACGGCCAGCCATAACTGGAGCGAACCGAAGACCGGTATCCGGTGGGAAGTGAGAGACAACACGACAACCAAGAGCAACGCGATCGCCAGCACGGAGCCCACTGCCTGCTTGCGACTCCGCCAACTGGCTTCCTTTTGACGCAGACTGCTGGCGCCCTCGATACCGTAGGTTTTCTCCAAGCCTTCACTGACAGTAGCTCCGCTGAGGATGTGCTCGAAAAAAGCGCGGAGCGCCTCGACGCCCTTAGATTCCACCAAGTAGAAGAAGAGGTTCTGATAGTCCTTGTAGTCCTCGCTCAGGCCAGCGTGCGGATCCGCTGCCAGGAACGCTGCGGAGCCCTCGAGAAACCAGGTTGGGTACAGTTGGCGATCGCGGTAGCGGGGTGGCCCTAGCGACGAATTGGTGAACACGTGGATCAATTCGTGACGGAAGGTGCTCAGCATGACGCGAAAGGAGTCCCGTTCCCATGCCCGAAGGGTAGCGTTCACATCCACGTGGGGGTCGAGCGCCGAGCCTCGCAGCTCCTCGAGCCGCTGAGGGGTGATGTACGACAACGGAATCACTACGTACCGGCAGTAGTAAGTGACTCCCTGGATCTGCTCACGGCGTCCGGAGGCCGGGCGCCCGTCGCGCTGCAGTGCCTCGACATTCTCGACCAGTTTGAGATAGGTCAGCCCAGGCAGCGGCGGATAACCGAAGCGCTCTACCGTGCTTCCGATCCGGGCCTTCTCGTCTTCCACTTCGGCCAGGAAAGACTCGAGAGTCCGCTTCGCCTTGGACTCGCTCTCGAGGTAATCAGGCAACGTCACCAGGAAACTATCGACGACTCGGCGGCGGACGTTCGAGAAACGCGGATCGTTCGGCCGATCCTTGGAGGACAGCGTAAAGAGCTTGAACAGTTCGAGCGCACCGGCCTCTCCCGACACGGGCTCCTCGAGCGCCCTCAGAGCTACTCGCACCGCGGCGTCGGCTTCTTCGAAAACCGGATTCTCCCAATCGTCGGCGCCAACAGCCGGCGAAGCGAACAGTCCGACAAGGCACTGCAGTCCGACAAGGCACCGTAGTCCGA
>JBCCGX010000627.1:0-6206 GCA_039029035.1 Acidobacteriota bacterium
CACGCATGGTCGGATCGTTTATTTCCTGGCGCGATCCCCACACTCCAGTTCCCCGCGAGATCCGCCCTCAGGAAGCTTTCGACCGTCTCTTCCGGTCCAAGCACCGCTTCCCGACAATTCCCGGGATCGATCCTGGCTCGCCACTCATGCAGCAGAGTCTCCAGCGAGATGATGCCAGCGTCCTCGACATTGTTCTTGATGATGCTAAGTCTCTTCAGCGACGCATCAGTTACAACGACAAGGCAAAGCTTGATGAGTACATGCAGTCGGTTCGCGATGTCGAGCGACGCATTGAGCAAAGCCTCGCTCCTCGGGAAAGATGGAAAAACGAGGGAGGATTTTCCATGGATCGGTGTCTTCCGCCATCACCAGGAGGGAGGCGTCGCGACTGAAGTTCTCGCTGCTCTGAGCGTTGCGCAGGCCGGAGCCCGAGCCTTCGTTGATCGTCGCGCCAGAGACCGCAGCAGAGACGAAGCCGGCGTTGCCGCCACTGTTAGAGATCGGGTAGAAGGCCACCCGGTTGGCACTGGCCCGCGACGTCAGCTGACGGATCTCCTGGCTCAGGTCGAACTCCGAGGAGGCGAGGGCATTCATGACTTGCTGGAACGTGCGGTCGGCGTCCGGGTAGGAGCTGTTGCGGCGGATGTCGTCGCCGTAGGTGAAGATCCAATTTTGGAACTTGCCGGTGAAGGATTCGATCAACGAGTCGGCCGGCCGCATCGGGATGCCATCGGAAAGGTAGATCAGCGCCTTGCGACCCGGCATACCGCCCAGGGTCTCACAGAACTGGCCGAGGGCGGCCGCGGTGGTCTGAGCGTGCTGGTAGCGTTTCTCTGCCAGTCGGCGGACGTCGGTCGCCAGGTTGAGGGCCCGCCGGACGGCGTCGTCGAAGTCGGGATCCCTCGCCGCTTCCAGAGAGCCGCCAACAGCGTCTGATCCCGGAGTGCTGACGAGGATGTCGTTGGTGGACTCCGGCGGGTCGTAAGGGTGCAGCGGCGCGTTGCCCAGACGACTGATGAACATGCGCCGCTCGCTGTCCAGAATGGCGTGCAGTGGTGCTTGGCGCGCCAGCTCGTCCAAAGTCCCCGCGATACGGCTCGATTCCTCGGTGAAAGGCACCGCGATCTCCAGCTTGCGACCCATGGTGACCAGCATGGTGCGGGCCGGCGAGGCATCGGTTGCCAGATGATCCTGCAGCTTGTCGAACAGGAGCTTGCGGTTCTCCGGCCGGATGTTGCGGTTGTCGACGAAGATCACCCGGTTGGACAATGCTGGGCGGCTCGCTTGCGGCGTGGCGTCCGGCGCGTCGGCCAGGGGCGCGGCGCCCGATGTCTCGACCTCCGCAGCCGTTCCGGTGACTTCGAAGAAGTTGTGCAGCTCGACCGGCGCGCCATCGATCAGGATGTCGAAATCTTCGCGCGTCAAGCCGGCGACAGGCTGGCCCTTCCTGTCGGTGACGACGACGTCGAGATTGACCAGGTCGACGTCGATCTGGTCGAAGAACTGGCTTTCCGACTCGCCTGCCGCCGCGTCGTCGTCCTGCACCATTGGGTCGGCGAGAACCGAAGCGGCCCAAGGGAAAAAGGTTGCCAAGAGAAAAGCGATGACGAAGAAAATGATTGTCAAGTTTTTCGACAGCCGGTTGCTTCGCGCCATGATCGTCCTCCTGGATCTCGGTTCGGGTCGCGGATCGGCGGATCACGCGACAGAAGCCTTCCGATGCTTGTGAAGCAAGATCGAAAGTAGCACGGCAGCGCCGGTGGCGCTGGGCGTGCCACCGGGCCGTCACCCTGGCGGGCTAGGCCGGATCGCGACGGGGGTGAGACGGTTAGCCGGTGCCCTGGCCGACGACGAGATCCAGGTTGACGGTCGATTCGGTGCGCCCGAAGTGGTCGCGGACTCCGACAGCAACGCGTTTGGGACCGCCGCCCATCTCGAGCTCTAGAACGTAACCGGCGTCGCTCCGCGCCGCTTCCATGATCCGGCTGCCGAGGATCTTGATCGGGAAGTCGATGCGCTGGGGCTCGGAGATGCCGCCGTCTTTCTCGTTGTGAACCAGCACCAGGGCGGTGAGCTGCGCCATGTAGTGCTCGCCCTGGAAGACCATGCGAATTTGCTCGAAGGGGATGGTGAGCATGATCGGCACTCGGAAACGCTCGCCTTCGCGCACCTGCTCGCCAGGGTCGAGTGCCACCTGCAAGGGGTTGCTCTCGACTTCGAAGAGGGCGCTGGCACGGGTCATGTCGCCCAGACGCTCGCGCCAGCTCTTGGTTTGAAACCCCTTGCCATGGCGTACGACGAGGTCCTTGCGCAGCGCTTTGACCTTCAGCTCGCGGCGTGACTCACGGCGTTTGGCCTCTTCCTCGGCCGCTGCGGCACGCTCTTCCTCGGTGGCCAGCTCATTGATCTCATAGGCTGGCGAGTCGTCGAAGGCGAGAGAGTAGTAGTTGTTGAAGTCCTGCGTGACGCGGGCGAAGAGCTCGCCCAGGTTGGCGCTACGGATCAGCGCCTGGCCACCGGTGTCCTGGGCCAGTTGCAGCAGCGAAGCGTCGCGGGTAAAGCTCTCCACCGCCTGGGCGTTGCGGTTCATCGAGCCCGAGCCGGTCCCGGCGGCGAGGCCGGCGCCGGAGTCTTCCGCCGAGATGGTGTTCGAGGTCCGGGCATTGTTTGAGATCGGATAGAAGGCGACCCGATTTTCGCTCGCCCGCGCCGTCAGCTGCTGGAGATTGCGCCCCAGATCAAACTCCGTCGAGCCGATCGAGGTCATGACCCGGCGCAGGTCCTGCGGCGCTTCGGGGAATCGGGTGCGTTGGCGCATATCGTCCTGGTTCTGGATCACCCAGGTCTCGTACTTGCCGGTGAAGGCTTCGATCAGCGAGTCGGCGGGGCGCATCGGTAGGCCGTCGGAGAGGTAGATCAGCGCCTTGCGGCCGGACATGCCCCCCAGGGTGCCGCAGAGCTCGCCGAGGGAAGCAATGGTGGCTCGGAGCCGTTGATAGCGTTGCTCGCTCAAGCGGCGCACCGAGTTGCCCAGCTCCAAAGCGACGCGCACCGCGTCGGTGAACTCGAGGTCGGCCCCGGTCTGCTGCCCGCCGCCGGTCCGTGGACTGAAGGCTCTGAGACTGGCGCGCTGCAGGCGGTTCAAGAACATGCGGCGGTCGCCGTCTGCCAAGGCGTAGTGGCTGCTCTGCTTCTCGAGCTCGTCGAGGGTGGCGAGGACTTGCTCGCGGTCGGCGCTGAACGGCAAAGCGACCTCGACCTTGCGACCCAGGGTCACCAGCATCACCCGATTCGCCGGCCGCCAGCGCTGTTCCAGGAAGCGCCGCAGCTCGACGAAGAGGAGCTTGCGGTTCTGTGGGCTGATGTTGACGTTGTCGACGAAGATGACCAGGTGGTCGGACCCGTCTTCGGTGGTCGAATCGCCGGCCTCGTCTGGCGGCTCGTCGCCAGTCGGAGCATCAGCGGGCGCCTCGGCGGGTGCGGCCAGCTCGTCCGCCGTGTCGTTCTGCTCGGCACTCGGTTCCGGCGTCGGCTCCCGCACTTCGGCGAAATGGCTGATGTCGACCTTGCGGCCGTCGACATAGATTTCGAAATCGTCGCTGGTCAGACCGGTCACCGGCCGGCCCTTCTTGTCGGTGACCACAACCTCGAGGTTGGTCAGGTCGACGTCGATCTGGTCGAAGAAGACCCGCTCGCTGGTTTCGGCCGCTGCTGCAGCCTCGCCGGTCGCGCTGTCCGACTCCGGTCCGTTTTCGGCGGACGCCTCCTGTGCTTGGATCGGATCCGGAGTGCCGAGGAGTGGCACGACCAGAGTGAGAAGAAGGAGGCTGCGCAGCGCGATCCCCTGCATGATCTTCCTCCTGAAGAAGCGAGGGCGGCGATCCTTTGGAGTGACCTGATTCGACGAAGGATATCAGAGCCTTATCTCAGACACCTCATGACCCTGGGCTGCTGGCCTACTCTGGCTCGTCTTGTGCGATTAGAATCAGCTGCCGAGACTTGTTGTATTGCAGCCCTAGGGAGGGGCATTCGACGAAGGCGTAGTAGACCCCGGCCTTCTGCGGTACGAATTCGATCCGGTAGACACCCTCTCGCACTTGCCGGGCTGCCTGCCGCCTCTGTTGCATACCCGGGGCGCGGAAGGTGAGAACCCGGACGTCGTCGAGACCAGCCCGCGGTGCCTGCGTCGCGGGGTCGATCAGCTCGAACTCCAAAGCCACCTTGTCACCCACATGGACCACGTTCCGACCGTCGGTCGCGAGCCCCTGGCCGTTGATCTTCGGTCGTATCTCGATCCGCTCCCGTCTCGCACGCTGCTGCGCCAGCTCCGGGCGCGGTGTGACCTCGACTTCGAAACAGTGGATGGTGCGAGGGGTGTCGAGGAAGAAGGCGACGTCGTACACGCCGGGGCGTCTGAGAGTTGCGATCGTCTCGTAGACCCCCGGGGTGCGCTCGGAGAGGCTGCGGTCAACGGCCAGAACGGCCCGCGGCTGGCGACCATAGTTCTGGAAGCTGCCCATCGGCGCGGCCATGCCTTCCTTGTAAAAGTAGATCGTCTTATCAGCCGGGTTGGCGACCAGCACGGCGGTGGCTCCGGGGGCTTGGACGATGCCGTCGGCCGGGCTGGGGGAGGAACCCCGCCCGAAGGGGGTCTGGCCGCCGGGGAAGTCGATCACCGGCACCGGGCCGGCGCGGCCGACCTGGTCAAGGGGGATCATCAGGATGATCTCACTGCCCCGGTGGCGCACATAGGCGAGATGGTCCGAGAAGGCGACCTGGTCGGGGCCGTCCTCGACGTCGGCGGTCTGGACGATGCGGTTGGTCGCGGCGTCGAGAATGTCGACGGTGTCGGCTGCGGGGTTGACGACGAAGGCGGTTTGCCCGCCGGGGGCGAACTTGATCTGCTCCAGGCCGGGTTGGCCCTGTGCGGTGGCGATCACCGCGTGGCTGCGGGCGTCGATCGCGGTCACCTTGCCATCGGCGCGGCTCGCCACATAGACGGCCCTGGCCTTGGGTGAGTAGGCCAAAGACACGGGTTCGCGCCCCACGGCGGTGTCGCCAATCTTCTCCAATTTGCCGACATCGATGATCGACACCGTTCCGCTGTTCTGGTTGGTCACCATGGCGTAGCGGTCTCTGTCCGCCAACGCGATCTCGTGGTGGCCGCTGCCGGTGAGGATGCTCTTGACCACCGCCGGGCCTTCGGTGTCGATGACCGTGACCCCGGACAGCCCGTCGGCAGGGCCATCGAAGCCGACCCAGAGGTAGCGCCCGTCGTCTTGCAGCGCCAGCCGCGAGGGCTGGACACCGACTTCGAGGTGGGTGAGAACTTCCCAGGTCGCTGTCGAAACGACCGCGACTTGGTTGATCTCCGGCATCGAGACGTAGAGTGTCAGTTGATCGTCGGAGAGCACCCAATCTTCGCCCGGGCTGTCGAGGAAGATCATGTCGAGCAGCTTGGTGGTGCCGAAGCCGAACAGGGGATCGACCACCGAGATGGTGGGATCGTTGTTGAGCGCCAGGACGTAGTAGACGTTCAGATCCAGCTCGGGCGGCGCGAACAGACTGCCACCGATGAAGGCTTCCACCTTGTCGCGGCAGGTCGTGGCATCGTCCGCGGGTCGCAGATCCATCCAGGCGGCCGGATAGACGCCTGCTAGCGGCGTTTCGGTGAGCGTGTCGTGGATCCGGAAGCGGAAGGTCACGGTATCGCCCTCGCGCAGCGCCGGCGAGGACCTCGGTGCGTCGCTGACCGGCTCGATCTCGAGCTCGATCGCGATACCTTCACGGACGACTCGGCCACCCACCGGGCTGGCCGGATCGGCCACGAGTCCTGTCGTCGCAGTTGCCGAAGTCAAAGCGAAGAGAAGCGCTCTCCATCCCAAAGCACGACCTAAAGGCATTTTTTGCATCGATCATCCCTTCGCGCAGTGTCAGGAAGCGTCCACCGCCAGGAAGCGTCCACCGCCACGAGGTTTCATGGCCGCTCACTCAGAAGAGGCGTGTTTCGTATAGACTATATTTCTATCACCCTCTTGGGCGTTGGACAGGGTTACCCGGCCGGAGTCGGCTGTGTTGCCAGTGCCCAGATCATGCTGTGCTCTGGCTCGTGGTTTGATGTCTTTGATTCCGGCCGTCGCTGATCTGGTCAGCGCCAGGGAAGCCGCGAATCGATCTCTCATAGGGAGGAGTATGAGATGGCACAG
>JBCCGX010000628.1:0-6205 GCA_039029035.1 Acidobacteriota bacterium
GATTTGCAACTGCGCAAACAGGGGAACGGGCGCCGTTGGGACGATTTGCAACTGCGCAAACAGGGGAACGGCGCTTTTTGGACCGTTCCGCGAGTTTCCGGTGAGCCCAAAAGCACTCGCCGCGTTGTTGTGCGATCGCACGACGTCCTGAGCGGCTCTGAGACTAAAGGCCGCGCCGCAGGCGATCGATCTCGCGGCGTTCTTTCTTCGATGGCCGGCCGGCGCCTTTCTCACGCAGGACCAGGCGGCGACGCTGGAGCTTCTGCAGCTCGTCGAGGCGGGGACGGGGCGGACTCTGGTCTTCGTAGACCCGTGCGGCTTCTTTCTTCGGCAGGGTCTTGTCGCGCAACTCCTTGACGATCAGGACGCGGGTCCAATCGCCGAGCTCGATCTCGACCTTGTCTTCGAGCGCCAGCCGGCGGCGGGCCTTGGCAGTGACGCCGTTGACCTTCACCCGGCTCAGGTTGCAGGCGTGGGTCGACTTCGAACGGGTCTTGAAGACCCGCGCGACCTGCAGCCATTTGTCGAGGCGAACTTCGGGATCGGCCATGGTGTCAATCGGCTTCCGGAGAGGCGGCCGGCTCGCCGCCGATGGCTTGCAGCTGGTGGATCCACTGCTCGCGCAGCATGGAGTCGTAGGGCAGGGCGCAAAAACGCTCCAGCCGCCCGTGGATCTGCTGTGCTACCCGCCGAAAAGCCTCCTCCACTTCTTGCTCGCTGCCGGTCACCGCGGCCGGATCGGGCGAACCCCAGTGGACCACAACGGTCGGCTTGCCCGGCCACAGGGGGCAGGTGTCGCGCGCATGATCACACACCGTGATCACCAGATCGAGATCGACCTCCGCCAGGGTCTCCCACGACTTGCTCGCGGCCTGGGAGGCATCGATCCCATAATCCTGCAGCAGCACATGCTGCGCCATGGGGTGCACCTTGCCGGTGGGCGCCGCGCCGGCTGAGTAGGTGGCGACGCGCGGGTCCATCGACCGCAACAGATACTCCCCGAGGATGCTGCGGGCCGAGTTACCGGTGCAGAGAAACAAGACTTCCAGCTGACCGCGATCATTCATCGGTTGCTCCGGCCTCCCCTTCGGTGGCCCTTTGGATGGGTGGTTGGCTTAAAATCTCGTCCATGACTCAGGCCAATCGACGTCTGCTGATCCTCATCGCCATCATACCGCTGGTGGTGTTCTCGGCGGCCCTGATCTACCAGTTCGGCATGGCCCGGCTGGAGAACCAGGAGCGCGACTTCTGGCGCGCCCTGGGGTTCGCGGCCGAGACCGTCACCACCACCGGCTACGGTGCCGACGCGGATTGGAAGCATCCGCTCATGGTGCTGTACGTCATCGGTCTGCAACTCGGCGGATTGGTGCTGTTCTACATGATCGTACCGATGGTCTTGATCCCTTTCTTCGAATCACGTTTCGAGCCTCAGCTGCCGCGCCGTGTCGCCAAACTGAAGGACCACGTCATCATCTATCGCTACGGTCCGGCGGTAGAGACACTGACTCGAGAGCTCACCCAGACCGGAATGCCGATGCTGGTTATCGAGTCCGAGGAGGCGGTCGTCCGAAATTTGATCGAGCGCAAGATCCCGGTACTCTTGGCCGACTCGGCCAGCGTCGGCTTGGCACGCGCCCACTTGCCTCAGGCGCGCGCGCTGATCGCCAACGGCAACGACGAAGACAACGCGACCATGATGCTGGTCGCCGCGCAATTCGACTATTCCGGCGAGATTCTGGCAGTCGTCGAGGAGCCTTACCACCGCAAGCCCATGCGCCTGGCCGGAGCGACTGCGGTCTACACGCCACGGCACGTTCTGGGGGCGGCCCTGGCCGCTCGCGCGAGCGCCCGGATCAGCCCGCGGGTGAGCGGTATCCAGCAGTTGGGGCGCAAGCTGCAGGTGGCTGAGATCCCGGTTGCTGCCGACAGCGAAGTCGCCGGACGGACGCTGGCCGAGGCCAAGATCGCCTCGCGCACCGGCGCCACGATCATTGGCCAGTGGCTGAAAGGGCACCTCGAGACGCAGCCTGAGGGGGACATGCTTCTCGAGCCGCGCGGTATCCTGGTGGCATTGGGTAGCGCCGAGAGCCTGAACGGCCTGACCGAGCTGGTCTCTTCGACCACAGGCTTGCCGCAACGCGAGGGTCCATTCATCGTCGCCGGCCATGGCGAGGTCGGGCGCAAAGTTTCTCAGTTGCTGCGCGACGCCGGCGAGCAGGTGGTGGTCATCGATCTGGCTGCCGGCGCCGGAGTCGACATCGAGGGCGACGTCCACAAGCCCGGTATCCTGGAGGCTGCCGGGATCCCCCAGGCCCAGGCAGTCATTCTCGCCCTCGACAACGATTCGGCGACCCTCTTCGCCACGGTGATCGCCAAGGACCAAGCGCCCGAGGTCCCCGTCATCGCGCGGGTCAACGAAGCCGAGAATGTCGAGCGCATCCACCAGGCAGGTGCCGACTTCGCGCTATCAATCAGCCAGGTCTCGGGACAGATTCTGGCCCATCGCCTGCTACACCAAGAGGCCATTTCCATCGACCCGCAATTGCGCGTGCTCAGAACGCCGGCCGCGCGCCTGGTCGGCGGCCACCCCAAGACCCTCGATCTGCGCCGCAAGACCGGCTGCTCGGTGGTGGCGGTAGAGCGCGACAACGAACTGATGGCTGAGCTCGGGCCCGACTTTCGCTTTCGCGACGACGATCTGGTCTACGTCTGCGGCACCAACGAGGCGACGCTGGCATTTACCGGCGATTTGTAATGAGGCTCAGGGTGCTCTTCGTCCTCGGTCTACAGCTCGGTGGGCCGGTGGTGCTGTTCTACCGCAAAGGTAAAGCTCAAGAGTACAGTCGTCTCAAGAGTACAGTCTCAACAACCCGTGAGACACCAGGCCCTTGTAATCGACGATGCCCATGATCTCGTCGTTCTCTACCACCGGGGCGACGGAGAGGCCGAAGCGCTCGAACAGGCGGGCGCAGTAGCGCACATCCATGGCGGGCCGGACTGAAATCACAGGCTTGCTCATGATCTCGTAGATGTTCACCCGTTCCGGAGCACGGTCTCTGGCCAGTACCTTCCGGCTGATATCTGACAGCACGACGATTCCGTACTCGTCGTCCTCATGGCGCTTGTCGATGATGATGGGCATCGAACCGCCCGCCTCGACCGCTTCCAAGGCCTCTTTGACAGTTCTCAAGCCATCCAACTCGAGGAAGCGGTCGTCCATCACATCTCTCACGCGGATGATCTTCCTGGGTTTCACAGGTTTTCCTCCACCGTTTCGCTCAGCTCTTTGATCTGATGTTGGACGCCAACGGCATCCTCGATATCGATTTGTACGGCGATCCCGGCGCCGGACTCGTCGTCGAAATGGCCTATTCGGCCGATCTCCTCCAGGATATGGCGGGACAGATGCTCCTCGACCAGGAAGAGGATGACGTCGCGTTGGGTTTCGAGCGACAGGCCGAAGAACGTCTTACTCTTTTCGAGCCCTTCGCCCCGAGCTTGGTGGATCACCGTAGCGCCCGTGGCGCCCGCCTCTCGGGCTGTATCCATCACGGCGTCCGTCTTGTCGTCCTCGACGAATACGACGATCATCTTGAAGTGCATCTCCCAGCTCTCCTTTGCTCATATTGGTGATTCGACTTCGTTCGCTTTTAGCCGTCCTGCCCTTTGCTGCGAGCTGCGAGTTGAGCGTATCCGAGCACCGACATGATCGGGAATACGCTGGCAAAGGCGATCAGCCCGAAGCCATCGATCAACGGATCGCGGCCGGGCACGGCCTCCGAGAGGCCGAGTCCCAGTGCGGCCACCAGCGGCACGGTCACGGTCGATGTGGTGACCCCGCCCGAATCGTAGGCGAGCGGCACGATCAGCTTGGGCGCGAAGCGCGTCTGGACGATGACGACCACATAACCGGCGATGATGTAGTAATGAATAGGATGTCCGGCGACGATACGAAAGGTGCCCAGAGCGATGCCGATGGCCACGCCCACGGCCACCGCGACGCGCAGGCCCCAGATCCCGATGGCGCCGCCGGAAACCTCGTTGGCCTTGATAGCCACCGCCATCAGCGACGGCTCGGCGATGGTGGTGCTGAAGCCGATCAGAAACGCGAAGCAGTAGACCCAGTAGAAGCTCGTCCAGTGCAGCGGCTGGTCGATAGGCGCCCGCGCTGCAAGGAATGCAGGATCGGTCAGTTGCTCGGCCATGATCCGGCCCAGTGGAAAGAGCGCCGATTCCAGGCCCACCATGAACAGGCTCAGGCCCACCACGACATAGACGAATCCAATCGTGACCTTGCGCAGATTCGCGATCGGCTTACGAATGACAAGAAGCTGGAACCCGACGACCACCGCGGCGATGGGAAGGACGTCTCGAACCGTGAGCGCCAGGGGCCTCAGAAGATGCATCAGCCCTTCCATCAGACGAGCATCCCGAAGGCCATGACGAAGATCATCGGCAGGAGCGAGGCAAAGGCGATCAACCCGAATCCGTCCAGCATCGGATTCCTGCCCTTCAGGGAAGACGCCAGACCGACGCCGAGCGCGGTGACCAACGGTACGGTGATGGTCGAAGTCGTCACACCGCCGGAATCGTAGGCAATGCCGATGATCTCCCGCGGCGCGAAGAGGGTCATCACCACGACCATCGAGTAGCCGATGATGAGCATGACGTCGATGCGCCAGCCCTTCAGGATGCGAATGACTCCGATCACGATCGCGAAACCGACTGACAGGCCGACGGTGAGCCGTAGACCGAGCGCATAGCCGGCCTTCGCCTCGGTGGTATGCTCGATGACCCCCGCCTGGGCGGCGGCGGCGGCGGCTTCGGCGGCCACCGCGATCAAGGCGGGCTCCGCGGCGGTGGTGCCGAAACCGAGAGCGAAAGCGAAGGCCAGCAGCCAGAAAACGCTACCCTTATGGGCAAAGGCAGTTGCGATCGACTCCCCGAGGGGAAACAGGCCCTGCTCCAGGCCCTTGAGGAAGAAGGTGAGGCCGAGCAAGACCAGTAGGATGCCGAATGCGGTTTCGGTCAAGTTCGGCAGGGGCTGGCGTAGCACCGCGAGCTGAAAGAAGAGCACCACCAGCAGGATCGGCGCCAAGTCTCTGGCGCTGCCTCCGATTGCCTTGGCCAACTCCAATGCGATGTTTTTCATGACCTGCACACACTATCGGAAGCGTGAGGCCCCCTCCTACAGCGTCGAGGGCGGATCGACGCGCGCATTTCTGGCTCATTCCGATCTCCTCGAAATCCTCGGAGGTAGCCTAGCTGCAGGTGTTTCTACTGGCGCCAGCCTACCGGGTAGGCTGCCACTAGCCTGCAGCCACTCTTTTGGGTAGGAGCCATCGCAACGATGGGTAGGAGCCATCGCAACTGTGGGTAGGAGCCGGCGCCTCTGGCGTTTACCGCCGACTCGGGCTGAGACGCGCCCGCAGCACGAAGACCACCGGTGAGCCACGCCAGAGCGGCTCCTCCAGCGCCTCGACGACGAGCCCGAGACGGCCGAGCTGGCGGACGTAATCGGATAGGAGGTGCAGATTCTGCCCGACCGCACAGGTTTGCCCCGTCGGGTCGACGAAGGTTCGCTCCCAGCCGCGCAGGGTCGCGTAGGGGTGGAAGTCCGACAGGAGCAAGAAGCCCCCCGGCCTGAGCACCTCCACCATTGCAGCCAGGGCGCTGCTCAACCCTTCGACGTGCCCCAGAGCCAGAGCGCAGACGACGCCATCGAACGAGGCTCGGGGAAACGGCAACGGACTGCCTAGAGTGGCAACCAGCTTCGGCCCAGGGACCGCGTCGCATGCCGAGAGCATGGCCAGGACCCGGTCCGCTGCCACAGCTCGGCCGCCGCGCTGGCGGACCAGACGAGCCACGCGGCCCTTACCGCAGCCCAGATCGAGAATCCGGCGGCCGGCGACTTCGGGCAGCAGAGTCTCGAGCGCTGGGGCCTCGAGCCTCTGCAGCTCGTTGGGTTCTTGGCCGTAGGTTGCCGCCCAACGACGGTAGCCCTCGGCCGGCGTGAGCACCGTTCTCGTTCGCGGCTTCAACAAGCGTCGAAAACGGTTCCGCCAACTCGCCATCCGACGCTACTTCTTTGTCTTCTTCTTGCCCTTGTCGGCCTTCTTGGCGGATTTCTTGGGCTTACTGGCCTTCTTACTCTTCTTGGCCTTGGCCGATTTCTTATTTTTCTTAGCCTTGTCGGCCTTCTTGC
>JBCCGX010000629.1:0-6200 GCA_039029035.1 Acidobacteriota bacterium
AGACATCATCAACTTCGATATCAACGACCCCAACGAGGCCGGTAACAAGCGGGCCATCTTCTACGTCACCGAAGGTCTGAGGAACACCGCTTGCTCGCCGACCTTCGTCGACGCCCGCGACGGCATCATTCAGGCCGCCACAGACAACTTCGGCGGTGCCGACGTGTGCGACATCTGGCAGGTTTTCGCCGACTTCGGTATCGGCACCGACGCCGTCTCCGGCGGCGCCAACTCGACCAGCCCGACCAACGGTTTCTCGATCCCGGCGGCTTGCCAGTGCTCGCCGCAGCCGATCGCCGACGCCGGTGAGGATCAGACGATCTGTCTCGGTGACTCGACCACCGTGGGTACCCCGGCGCAGCCGGACAACACCTACAGCTGGTCGCCCGGTGGCCAGACCACGGCGCAGATCTCCGTCTCGCCGACGGTCGACACCACCTACACGGTGACCGCTACCACCGCCGCCTGCGGCAGCGCCAACGACTCGGCGACGGTGTTCGTCGACGATGGCACGACCCCGGCCGGCCTGTCCGACGACTTCGAAGGCGACAACAGCGATTGGACCACCTCCGGCCTGTGGCACGAAGTGGCCAACTCCAACTGTGCCGCGCCGGCGAACGGTTTCAACTCGCCGGTCACCGCCTTCTACTACGGCCAGGACTCGTCCTGCACCTACGACACCGGCGCTGCCACTACCGGTAGCCTGACGTCCCCGGTCATCTCCGGCATCACCGCCTCCTCCACCCTGTCGTTCGACTACTTCCGGGTCGTGGAGAGCTTCGCTGGCGACTTCGACCAGACCGACGTCAACATCGTCACCTCCGGCGGCTCGACCAACGTTTTCGCCCTCAACTCGTCGAATGCTTCGACGGCGGCGTGGGTGAACAGCGGCTCGATCAGCCTGGCGGCTTTCGCCGGCCAGCAGATCCAGGTCCAGTTCGTCTTCAACAGCGGTGACGGCGTGGCCAACAACTTCATCGGCTGGTTCGTCGATGACGTCACGGTCACCGGCGAGTCGCAGTGTACGCCCACCGGCTGCACCAACAACGGCGACTGTGACGACGGCGACTTCTGCAACGGCGCCGAGACCTGCAACGTCGGCACCGGCGCCTGTGAGGCAGGCACTGCCCCGTCGACCGACGACGGTGTCGCTTGCACCGACGACAGCTGTGACGAAGTCAATGACGTCATCGTCAACACGGCCAACGACGCCAACTGTGACGACGGCGCCTTCTGCAACGGTGCAGAGACCTGCGACGCGGTCAACGACTGTCAGGCGGGCACTGCGCCTTCCGTCGACGACGGTGTCGGTTGCACCGACGACAGCTGTGACGAAGTGAACGACGTCATCGTCAACACGCCGAACAACGCCAACTGTGACGACGGAGCCTTCTGCAACGGTGCGGAGACCTGCGACGCGGTCAACGACTGCCAGGCCGGGAGCGATCCTTGCGCCGGTGGCGCCTGTGACGAGGTCAACGACATCTGTCTCGAGTGCTCGGTCAACGCCGACTGCGACGACGGTCTGTTCTGCAACGGCGCTGAGATCTGCAACGCTGGCGTTTGCCAGGCTGGCACGGCGCCGGTCTGCGACAACGGCCAGTTCTGCGACGGCGCGGAGACCTGCAACGAAGGTACCGATAGCTGTGACGCGGGCACCCCGCCGGTGGTCGACGATGGCGTCGGCTGCACCGTCGACAGCTGTGACGAGGCCAACGATGTGGTGGTCAACGCTCCGAATGACGCCCTGTGCGACGACGGCGCGTTCTGCAACGGCTCTGAGACCTGCGACGCGGTCAACGACTGCCAGGCCGGCTCGGATCCGTGTGGTGCGGGCGAGACCTGCAACGAGACCGACGACATCTGCGAGCCGCCGCCGGGTGGCAACCCGACGCTCTGGATGTCCTTCCGCAGCAACACCGCCGTGCCGGGCGTCGGCACCGTGGCTGACGAAGACATCGTCTCCTTCGACGAGGTCACCGGCACTTGGGCCCTCGAGTTCGACGGCTCTGACGTGGGTCTCGGCTCGCTCGAGATCAGCGGTCTGGCGTTCCTGCCGTCCGGTGACTTCCTGCTGAGCTTCACTCAGCCGGGGACCGTCGGCGGCATCGCGGTGGACGACTCGGACATCGTCCAGTTCACCCCGACGTCGCTCGGCGCCACCACCGCCGGTACGTTCAGCCTGTTCTTCGACGGCTCTGACGTCGCCCTGACCAGCAATGGTGAGGACATCGACGCCATCGCTTTCGACAGCAACGGTGACCTGGTGATCTCCACCGTCGGTGGCTTCAGCGGCACAGGCGCCTCGGGCGCTGATGAAGATCTGTGGATCTTCAGCGGCACCTTCGGCAGCAACACGTCGGGCTCCT
Organism: Acidobacteriota bacterium; assembly: GCA_039029035.1. Lineage (GTDB taxonomy): Bacteria > Acidobacteriota > Thermoanaerobaculia > Multivoradales > J023 > JAAELT01. The sequence continues at coordinate 2,370 of JBCCGX010000629.1, forward strand.
TCACCCGCCTGTTCGACGGCTCCGACGTCGGCCAGGGCGGCAACGGCGCCGAAGACACTGACGCTGCCTCGTTGACCAACGCTGGCACCCTGCTGCTCTCGACCACCGGCAGCTTCTCCGTCCCGGGTCTCACCGGCACGGACGAGGACGTGGTCGAGTTCACCGGTACCTTCGGTAACGCCACCTCCGGTACCCACAGCATGCGCCAGGATCTCTCGACTCTCGGCATCGCCGCGAACGAGGACATCGGCAGCCTGGAGCTGGTGGAGTAAGCGACCGACCGACGACGGACCGCTCCCGCGGTCCGTCCCCCGGTTAGAAGAAGAGGCCGGCGAGGCGACTCGCCGGCTTTTTCGTTGCAAGACTCAGAAACGGAAACCGACCGAGAAACGGAAGATCCGCGGGGTCTGGAAGTCGTCCGGCTGGGTTGCCAGACCGAAGTCGGCTCCCTTGGTCCAGTGGACGCCCTCGACCGGATCGGTGGTGAAGGGATTGAACGTCGCCAGAGACGGATCGCTGGTGGCGTCGTTGACCGTCGTGCCAGTGAGGATCACACCGTTCTCGTTGAAGACGTTGATCACTTCGGGCTGGACGAAGACCTCGAAGGCCTTGCCGAAGAGATTCCAGTTGAACGAGTAGTTCACCGCCAGATCGGTCTGGGTGATGTCCTCGGTGACGAAGGCATCGCGATCGGTGAAGAAGATCGACACCGTAGGTGGCGCCTCGACATAGCCCAGAGCGCCGACGTCGACGAAGTTACCGCTCGCCACATTACCGATGGCACCATAGGGCGTCCCCGAGTTGAAGCCCTGCAGCAGGCTCAGGCTGAGGTTGTGACGCTCGCTCTGCAGCAGGTCGTAGACCGCCCACAGGCGCACCTTGTGCCGTTGATCGACCTGCAGGTCGCCGCGCGGCAGGTAGCCCGAGAAGGCCTTGAGCTCGGGATAGCTGGTCGGCGACGGCGCATCGTCGCTGCCGCCGGTCAAGGCGCCCTGACCGGAGGTCTCGCCGTCGAAATTGCCGCGGGCGTGGGACCAGGTCCAGTTGCCGCCGACATTCAGGCGATCGGTCAAGCGGTAGGAGAACTGGGTGTGTAGACCGTCGTACTTGCGCTCGAGGACGCTGCTGTCGTTCTCCACCAGGTTCAGGTCCGAGAAGCTACCGTCCGGGTTCTGCACCTGGCCGGTGGCGGTGTCGACGCGGGTGACGTAGAGATCGTCGAAGTCACGGCTGACGTAGTCCGCCCGCACCAGGCCGCGGGAGCCGAGGCGCTTGGTGACGCCGACCGCGATCTCGTCCGAGCTCGGGCTATCCAGCGGATCCCGGATCTGCACTCCGACCCCCGGAATGCTGAGCAGAATGCGCTGCGACACATTGTCGACCCCGCCGATCGAATCGAACCAATTGAAAATGACCTGCAGGGCCTCATCGGCATCGAGGAGATCCGCAGCATTGGGATCCGGGTTGATGTCCGGGCCGTTGTACTGCCACTGATAGGTTGTCAAGGCACCGCCACTGGCGGCCCCATTGCCGACGTCACCGGAGGTGTTGATGGTGTGCACATAAGTGCCGAAACTGGCGTTGACTACCAGGTCACCATCGCCGCCGACATCGTAGGCCACGCCGACCCGCGGGCTGAGCTTGTCGGCGTCCGAGATCAGGGCACCGCCGGCGTCGACCGAGTTGTTCTCGTCCAGGCGCAGGCCGAGGTTGAAGGACCATTTGTCGTTCAGGCGCCAGGTGTCGTTGACGAAGAAAGAGCGGGTCTCGAAATCCGTCCCCTGGGTCGGGTTGAACACCGGGTCCCACTCGAGGAAGTTCGGCCCGTTGGCGGTGAACTGCGGGAAGACCTCGCTGCCACGGTAGATGAACGACTGGGTCGACCAGACCGAGAAGTCACTGCCCGATTGATGGTTCTCGACGATCGAGATATCGGTGAAGGTGTCGTAGCCGGCTACGATGTCGTGCGAGCCATAGTCTTCGCTCGACAGGAAGTAAGACGCTTTGAGCAAGGCGTTCTCGTTGTTGCGCTGCTCGTCGGTACAAACGGCACAGAAGACCGGCGAGCCGATGAACGACACACTGGTTAGGTCGACGATCCAGGTGCCGCCGATGCGATCGGTGGTCGTCGCTCCGGCGCCGCTGGCGATGGTGTAGTCACGCTCAGAGACCTGCGCTTCGACGAAAAAGCTATCGGTCAGGACGCCGGTGTAGTTGCCGGAGATCAACTCCTCCGGATCGCTGCGGCTGGCGTTGACCGTCGACAGATCGACCGCGGCGAAATGATTGCCGGCGGAGGTCGACTCCCTCTCCATGAACGAGCCGATGATGCGATGGCTTTCCGACGGCGAGATCGTCAACTTGCCTTCGGTGCGCTCACGGGTATCGGTCTGATCGATGTTGATGCCGGTAAAGGGCAGAGTATCCTGCCCCTCGCGCTCGAGGTCACGCCCGGCAACGAAGAACCAGAGGTGATCCTTGAGGATGCGCCCACCCAAGGTCGCTTCGAAGGTTTCGTTGGTGGTGTTGTCCTGGTCCGCTGGCGAGAGCGGGGTGCGCCCTTCCCAGGCTTCCTTGTCGTAGTTGACCCGGAAAGAGCCCGACAGCTCGTTGCCACCGCTCTTGGTGATCACGTTGACCACCCCACCCGCGAAGCGTCCGTACTCGGCCGAGATACCCGAGGTCGAGATGGTGGTTTCCTGCACCGCGTCCTCGATGATGAACTCGCGCGGTTGACCGCGGAAGTTCTCGTTCACGGTCACGCCGTTGACGGTGAAGAGGTTCTCGTGGCTCTGGGATCCCGAGATGCTGATGGCAAAGCCTTCCTCGCTGTTGTTGGACGGGCCGGTGGCATGCACGCCCGGCGCCAGCAGAGTCGCCTGCTCGATGCTGCGGCTGATCGCCAGCTTTTCGATCGTCTCCTTTTCATAGGTCGTCTGCGATGAGATTTCGCCGGAGATCGTGCCCGTCTCACCGGTGACGATGATCTCTTCGACGACTTCCGACAGAGTCATGGCGGTGTCGATCCGGGCCGTCTGTTGCACCGAAACTTTCACCGTCTGGCGCACCGTGTTGGCGCCGCTGAGCTCGAAGACCAATTCATAGGTTCCGGCCGGCAGCTGCCCGAGCACATAGTCGCCGTTGACTGCAGAGATGGTCGATCGCTGGCCCTGCAGGTTAGGCGACGTCGCCGTCACCGTGACGCCGGGTGCCGAACCACCATCGATCGTCACGCTACCTGTGATCTTCCCGGTGTTGGCCTGCGACCACGCCGGGAATGCGATCAGAAAACTCGCCGCCAAGGCGAGCCAAACAAACCTTACTTTCATGGGTCTCTCCTTACCTTTGTTAACAGGATTTGGAGCCCATTCCTCTTCCTTAGCCACAACTCTCCGGAGCTGCCCGGAGGCATGCGAGGCAGACGAATTCCCTAAGGCCACACCAGCCGTTGGAAACCTTACTCAGACAATCTGGAACCCGCAATCACTCGACCGGAACCTGTCTTCCCGAAGCTCCAACGGCTTCGCTCCCGGGGTGAATAAATTGCAAAGAAAATGCCAGGGACAGCAGGCCACGTTCCCGGGATGGACCCGAAAATTGATGCAATGTTCGGTTGGGCCTTGCCCAGCGCGATCCAGTTCCTTGAAGGAAAAACCATATCGGTGAACCCTCTCCCCCCTTCCCAGCCCGCTTCTTCCGCCGGCTCACAGACCTCTCTCTGGCCAGCTCACGGAGCGCCCGGCTTTCCCCGAGATGGGCGAATCGCGTAAACTTCGGGGGTCGGAGAGCGCCCACAATGGGCGCCCTTCGATCGCCGATTCTCCGCTAACT
>JBCCGX010000630.1:0-6197 GCA_039029035.1 Acidobacteriota bacterium
CAGGAAAAAATCGACCAAGGCGCTCGTCTCGCCGGGCAAGCGGTCGATCTAGCTCGCCGCACCTTTCCCGAAGGTCATTGGGGCATTCACTCGGCCGAGGCGGCCGTTGCGTCGTGCCGCTGGCGCCGCGGCGATTTCATCCGCGCCGAGCCGGTGCTGCTCGCCAGCCACCGCGCCATCGCCGAGCAGATGGGCGAGAGCACTCCGATGTATCGCAGCTCGGTCCGTGAGCTAGCCCAGCTCTACGAAGCCTGGGGGCGCGACGAAGAAGCCGCCCTGTACCGTTCGCGGCTCAACGGCTTGACGTCGAGCGCGGAGCGTTTGCCGGGATAGGAACGCGGCTAGTGCCCAAGATCTCCGGCGAAGCGGAGATCTTGTCTCGTTGCTATTCGCAATACGCTCCTAGCGCAACAGGATCGCCTCTCCCCGACGAGAGACCGCGTAAACACGCAGCGCGTCGATCGGCATCTCTCCGATGGCGACCCTGACCTCGAAGCCCGATTCGGCGATCTCGGGGATCCGGTAACTCGCCGCGACGTCCTGCCGTTCACCGAAGGCGGCGCTATCGAGGAGCAGCTTGCCATGGCCGACGACGAGGATGCGCTCCGGCGGCTGGCGGTGCTCCACGTCGGCAGCCCAACCACGCACCACGACCTCATCGTGCTGGCGCTCCAACCCGTCGAGATGGCCCACCAGGGCGTCCGCTCCGATTGGAATCGCCTTGCCGTTGGTCCACCGGATCGATGTGATCTCGCCCTCGTCGTCCGTGACCAACCCGTGGAAGAAGCCCAACTCGGCGGCGGCGGAGCTCGACACGGCAAACAGGCGAAGACCGAATCGGGCAACGTCCGGGATTCGGCTGCCAGGAACCTCGAACTGGAAGGTGGTCCGCACCGAGAGGGGTAGCCCCTGGGCCTGGTTGATATCGTCGCGAGAGCCTGTCGTCAGACCACGGTAAACCAACTCCCCACGATAGAAGACCAGCACCGCCTCGGGCGCCGCTTCGGCCTCGACATCGGCTGCCCAGCCCGAGATTCGGACCTTGCCGCCGACCTCGACCCCTTCGACGAAGCCGCTCAGAGCCGATGGGGTAATCGGAAGGTTTCGCCCCCGATGCTCGACGCCGGACGTTTGACCCACCGCATCCTGCACCAGCGCATAGCTCGGTCCGCCCGACGAGGCGAGGCGCTCGAGATTCGGCCGTGGACCGCCGCCACGGACACGCAAGAGGTCGACCTGATTGCTGCCCTGGCGAAAGGCGTCCTCGGGGACCAAGGCGGCAAACTGGAGGGGGCCCGGCGACTTGCCGAAGGTCCGCACGGTGGCACGGATCGTCCCGTTGACTGCCACCGCCAGATCGCAACAGGCCTCATCCGTCGCGGTGGTCTCCAGGATGCCGGTAATGAAGGTCGGCGAGTAGGTGCCTGCGCGGTCGTAGTGGTCGAACAAGGTCTGGCCGGCCATGTCCGCCCGCACGGTCTCTTGCTCCTGCCAGCCAATCTCCGCGAGCTTGCGGCCATAGAGCTCAGGGTAGGTCCCCGCGCGCCAGAAGTGATCGCTGTCTCCCGGCGCGCCAAACGTCTCCAGCTGCCAGTCCAGGGTCGCGAATTTCGCGCTGTCGAAACTTTGATCGAGCTCCAGAGACCGGTACTTGCCCGCCACCGGCCGCGCATCGACGGGCTCCGGCTCGGAGAATGCGGAGCGTCCGGTCATCGGCCATGGCGGCTCGATGTCGAGCAGGTCGAGAATCGAAGGCAAAACGTCGAGGGTCGTCACACGGCCCTCCTCCCGGCGCCCTTGCGATTGATGCGGCGCCTTGATCAGCAGCGGCACGGAGAGCAAATCGTGCATGTTGGTCTCGGTCAGCAGCCGACGCGAATCTCCCGGCCTGAAACTCACGCCGTGATCGGCCACCAGGACGATCAGTGAGCGTTCATAAAGCTCGAGCTGCCGCAATCGGGCCATGAGCTGGCCGAGCCAACGATCTAGAAACTGCGTCTGCAGCACATACCGGCGATAAGCCTGCTCGGCGAAAACTTCGTTGTCGTGCCAGCGCTCGCTGTCGAGACCGGGAATTCGATCGGTGAGGGTCGAGTAGGTCTTGCCCGACGGCAGGTACTCCCACGGCACGTGGGGCAGCAGGACGTGTAGGAAATAGAGCGCCGCGTCGGCCTCGGGATCGAAGGCGTCGACGAAGCGCCCTAGATCCTTCTGTCGGTCACGGCGCAGGGCGCCGAGAGCTGCCTGGGTAAAATTACTCAGTTGCGGCGTGGCCGGCGCACCGAACGCTTGCCAGCGATCCGAGATCACCGGCAGTCGAGCGGCGTAGCTCGGTGCCAGCAGCAGGTGCCGGTACACGACCCACAGATCTGCCGCCAGCGGCCGCCAGGTCGCCGCAGGCGCCGAGTCCGACGCCAGGGCCCGGTTGATGTCGGGCGGGCAGAGCTGCGTGATGGGCTCGAGAGCCCATAGCCGATAATCGCCGCCCAGCACCGTGAAGAGGTTGTGCGGATGATCGCGCAGGATCGGCAATCGCTCCGGATCCGGCGTGTTGCCGGTGAGGATCGCCGGCACCGCCAGTTCGGTGGCGTCGCTGACCGCGGTCGCGTTGGCAAACCATGTCGCTTGGCTGGCGAAGGCCGCGAGATTCGGAAAGCTCTCCAGATCGATCTGCCGATCAGCATCGAGCAGTGGCATCAAGGCGAGCTCGTCGAACAACACGAAAACTACCGGTGTCTCAGCGCCGGTCTCGTGCAACTCGGCGCTCGTTCCGGCAAACACCACTTTGACGATGCGCGGGTTGAACAAGAAAGCCGCTGGCACTGCGATCAAGGCGATGCTGAGATAGGTGGTCAACTGCCGCAGGCCGGCGAACCGCCAGTAGGCCCAGGCAAAGGCGACGCCGACGGCGAGGCCCGCCACCAGCCAACGCTTGCCATCGAGGAGCCCTGAGCGGGTCAGGGTCAACAGCGCAAGAGTCGCCGCCAGCGCCGCCAAAACGGCGCTGTGCACCAAGACGTCAAGCAGCCGACCGGCCCGCGAGGCCAATCTTCCGGCGAGACGATGCACCACACAGCCCAACACGACCAAGGGCAGGGGCAGAACGACGACGAGCCCGAGAACCAAGCCCAGCACCTCTGCGGCGCCCGAGCCGCGGACGACGAAGAACTCGGCGTTGCGTGCCAACAGATCCAGCACTGGCTGCGCCACCGCAAGGCTCCACAGGGTCAACACGTGCAGCGCCCAGTGCGGGTACACCGAGCCGGTGGCTGACGCTTGTCGGGAAATCGACCTAACGACTCCAGGGTTCCGGCGTTGTTTCGAGGGAACTGTGTTCCGAGGGGACTGTGTTTCCGAGGGGACTGTGGGCGGTAGCTGCTGGGCGGTTCACGTTATGCCGTTCGTGCTGTGCCCGCTTGTGCTGTGCCCACTCCTGCAGTGGAACCGTGCGTGGGACCGTGGATCGGCCACTCCACCTTGCGAGCTTGATACTACCTTGGCAAGGGCATTAAGGTCACGCCATGGACGAGACCTCGCCAAGGCCAAGTCTTGCTCCGCCGCCCTCGGGATCGACCTGGCACCACACTCTGGAGATCGGCACCCTCTTCAGCTTCGCCGTGGCGCAACCGATCTACGACTTGCTCTCACGTGGCGCCGATTTTCTCGTCGCACACCGCTTGCAGTCGACCGATCTCATCGCTCTCGTCGGCCTCATCAGCCTTCTGTCGCCGAGCCTACTGGCGCTGCTGGCATGGCTGCAGCGTCAGGTGTACAGGAAAAACCTACTGCACTCCCTGTGGGTCACGCTGCTGAGTATCGCTCTGGCGCTCCAGGTCCTCAAAGAGCTCACTGCGACCCTTGCCTTGGCACTGGCGGTCGGCCTGGGGTTGCTCTTCGCCCAGACCCTGATGCGGCGGCCCGGTTGGCGTCGATTCATCGCTGTTCTTTCCCCTGCCATTCTGATCTTCCCCGCCCTCTTTCTCTTGCGGCCCTCGGTCTTCCAGCTGTTGTTTCCTCAGCCGGTGGTCATCGAAGGAGCCGTCGCCGCCGAGACTCCGGTCATCCTCATCGTATGGGACGAGCTACCGGTTTCTTCCCTGATGGATCGGGAGCGGCTAATCGACGCGACCCGTTACCCGGCCTTCGCTGATGTCGCCAAGGATTCCCATTGGTTCCGCAATGCCAGCACGGTGGCCGAGTCGACCACCTATGCCGTACCAGCTATCCTCACCGGCCGCTATCCGGATCAGCAGCGGGTCGGGGTGCTGCAGAGCTATCCCGAAAACCTGTTCACCTGGTTAGGGGCGAGCTACAAGATGAACGTCTTCGAGACGTTGACCAGGCTGTGCCCGGACGACCTTCGCCAGACGACGGAGCTCGAAGAGAGCTTCGGCGAACGGATGCGTTCGACCTTGCGAGATATCGCGGTGCTCTACGCCCACCTCCTGCTACCAACGCAATGGGCCACTGATCTCCCGCAGGTGAGCTCGACCTGGCGCGACTTCGCCGAGCCACCACCGGCCACCGAGGCCGTCTCGTCGAGCGCTGCGAACCGTGCCGCAGACGAGGCGTCAGAGTTCGGTGGCTCGGAGAAGTCTTCGTCAGAGCCGCGCAAAGACCGCGGGGCCATCGATCGGATCGTCGCGCGATTCAGCGAATCGATCCAGCCGACACGCTATCCGGTCCTTCACTTCTTCCATGTCAACTTGCCGCATCTGCCGTGGAAGTATCTACCCTCGGGCAAGGAATACGGTCCCCTGGGAGCCAAGCTCCGTCCCCACGGTCTCAACGGAGAGCAATGGCACGGCGACGAATGGGCGACAGTGCTGGGCTTTCAGCGCCATCTCCTGCAGGTCGGGTATACCGATCGCGTGCTCGGGCAGTTGCTCGATCGACTCCGGCAGGCCAAGCTCTACGAGCGTTCCTTGGTGATCGTGACGGCAGACCATGGCGTCAGCTTCTGGCCTGGTCATTCCCGGCGCGGGGTGTCCGAGAAGACGCAAGCCGACATCCTCAACGTGCCTCTCTTCATCAAAACGCCCTTCCAGAACCGAGGGGTGATCGACGATCGCAACGTCGAGACCATCGACATCCTGCCGACCATCGCGGATGTTCTCGGGGCACCTTTGCCCTGGCCGGTCGACGGCCGATCAGCCTTGGACGATTCGCAGCCCCCACGTCGCGAGAAGGTGCTGATCGATACCGCGGGTGGCCAATACGTCGGCCAGATCGTCCTCGAAGACCGGATCCGCGGCATCGAACACACCCTCGAACGAATGCACTCCTTGTTCGGATCGAGGGCAGGATCGGAAGGGTTGTTTCGCATCGGTCGTTTCCACCAACTCGTGGGTCGCAAGGCCTCCGAGCTGCCGGTGGGTCCCGGTCGTGGGCAACGAGTCCTCCTCGAAGACGCCGAGAGCTTCGAGAGCTTCGACCCGGAAGCGAGCTACGTGCCCGCTCGCATCGTTGGCTCGATCACTCCGCCAGCCGATCCGGCCGAGGCACAAGCCCTGGCCGTCGCGGTCAACGGGACGCTGCGCGCCATGGCCGAGACCTACGAAAGCGCCAGGGGCGAACTGAAGTTCACCGCGATGGTGCCCGAGGATTCTTTTCGCCGGGGTACCAATCAGATCGATGTCTTCGAGATATCGGCCGACCGAGGGGCGCCGTACCTGCGACCGATCGAAAACCTGCCGACCGTTCGCCATGTGCTCGAGTTCGGATCCGACGGCTCGGCGAAGCAGATTGCCGTTTCTGACGGGCGTTCCTATCGCATCGCTCCCGATGCCCTGCAAGGAGAGGTGTTCTTCAATGGCGTCGAATTCAAGGGCTGGGCGGCGGAGATCGAGACGGCACGCGTCGCCGAAGCGGTCCTGCTATTCAGCGGTGGCGACCTGATCGCCCGTGCCCGCACCGGCGAATTTCGACGCGACCTTTTTGAGCGATCCCAGGAACGAGCTCTGGCCTTGGCCGGCTTCAGCTTCGTCGTTCCCTACAGCGTGATGGATGACCCGATGTCGTCGGAAATCCGCTTCTTCGCCGTGATCGACGACATCGCCACCGCGCTCGCTCTACCCGACAGTTGAGGCGAGCCACCTGATGTCGGCCTACTCTGCTCACTTGATACTCCCTTGCCGGGACATTAAGGTCACTCCATGCCACGGCTCGCCCTCTCGATCTTGGTCTTAGCCGTTGGG
>JBCCGX010000631.1:0-6192 GCA_039029035.1 Acidobacteriota bacterium
ACGACGGAAGCTGGTACCGTAAGCGCCATGCGGAAGGTCCTGGTCATCGACGATCAACCGGCAGTGCTGGAGGCGCTGCGGCTCCTGTTCGAGATCCACGATATCCCCTGCGCGACGACATCGGATCCCGATGAAGCCCAACGCCTGGCCAGCGACGAGGCGATCGCAGCGGTAGTCCAAGACATGAACTTCGACCCCGGGGAGACCGGTGGCGAGCAGGGGGTCGACCTCTTCCGGCGCCTCAAGGCGGCACGACCCGAGCTGCCGATCCTCCTGATCACCGCTTGGACCTCCCTCGAAACCGCCGTCCAGATGGTCAAGGAAGGCGCCACCGATTACCTGGCCAAACCGTGGGACGACCGCAAGCTGCTGGCGACGGTCCGCCAACTCCTCGCCGACCGAAGTGAGGCTGTGGCAGGCCCGGCGGAGATTCACGAGGACGATCTCGCCAGCGCGCCGTCGCTCCCGGGGTCGAGCCATGACCTCTGTGGCCTGATCTTCCGCGCACCGGCAATGCAGCGTCTGGTCTCCCTGGCTCTCCACGTGGCGCCGTCGTCGGTCCCGGTGTTGATCACCGGCCCCAACGGCTCAGGCAAGGAGAAGCTGGCCGACATCGTGCACGCCAACTCCCCCCGACGGCAACAGGCTTGCGTCAAGGTCAACGTCGGCGCGCTACCCGAGGAGCTGCTGGAAGCGGAGCTCTTCGGTGCCGAGGCTGGCGCCTACACCGGCCGGCGCGACCTCCGCATCGGCCGCTTCGAGGCCGCAGACGGAGGCACCCTCTTCCTCGACGAGATCGACTCGCTCCCTCTCGCCGGACAAGTCAAGCTGCTGCGCGCTCTGGAGTCCGGCGAGTTCGCGCGGCTGGGCGACAACCGTTCCCGCACCTCGGACGCGCGGGTGATCTCGGCCACCAACGCCGACCTGGAACAGGCCATCGCGGAGGGCCGCTTGCGCGAGGACCTCTACTTTCGGATCAACGTCGTCGAGCTGCGGGTGCCGCCGCTGGCGCATCGGCCGGAGGACATCGCTCCCCTGGCCGAGCATTTTCTCGACGAGTTCGCCGCACAGCGCTCGGGACCACCCAAGCCGCTCGCACCGGCCGGGCTCGAGAGCCTCTTGGCTTACAGCTGGCCAGGCAACGTACGGGAGCTGCGCAATCGGCTGCAACGGGCCGACCTTTTAGCGACCGGCGACCGGATCGCGCCGGCCGATCTCGATTTGGGCGCGCAGACCGCGGTGCCGGTCGCACAGGCTGGCAACCCGAGGGCTACGCAGCAGGGCTCGGCCGATGCGGCCACTACCAAGGCGGACGCAGCCCCCCTATCGAGCACCGAGCTGGCAGAGAAACAGCGCCTCGAGGGGATTCTCATTGCCGCCGACGGCGTCGTCGCCCGCGCGGCCGAGACCCTGGGCATCAGCCGCCAGGCGCTCTACCGCAAGATGGCGAAGCTCGGCATCGTCCTCGAACGCCGACCGAGCGAATGAGCCGATGACCGAGGACGCAGCCCGCCAGCAGGATAGCGAGGCGGCACCGGGGGGTGCTCCGAGTCAAGCCCCTACCTTCCGCCGCTCCTTGGCCGGGGCCTTGACTCTCCGGTTCGCCATCGTACTGGTCTTGATGGGTCTCATCGCCGCCGGTGCATCACAGCTCGATCTTCCTGCCGGGTTGGTCTTCCTGATCTGCTGCGGCTTGGGCCTGCCTCTCGGCACCTGGCTGCTCGGCCGCCAGCTCAAGCCGGTGACCGAGGTCGTCCAGGCGCTCGCTGACGGCATCTCGAGCCTCCGAGACAACGATTTCTCGATGCGCCTGGCGGTCACGCGCCACGACGAGCTGGGCGAGTTGGTGGCGCACTACAACCAGGCCGTCGGTGTCCTGCGTGACGAGCGCACGGCGATCCGCCAGCGCGAGCTGCTGCTCGAAACCGCCCTCTACCGGTCGCCGGTGGCGCTGGTGCTGGCCAATCACATCGACCGGGTGGTCTACTCCAATCCCGAGGCCCAGCGCCTCTTCCTCGGAGGTAACAAGCTCGAAGGGCGCCGCTTCGAGGAGATCCTCGCCGGTTGCCCGCAGGCGCTGCGCGACACCTTGAGCGGTGGCGGTGACGGCCTGTTCACCATCGAGACCGAAACCGAGACCGAGACCTTTCACCTGTCGCGGCGTCGATTCCAGCTCAATCGCCAGCAGCACACCCTCTACCTCCTGCGGCGCCTGACCAGCGAGTTCAGTCGTGAAGAGGCACGGATATGGAAGCGGGTGATCCGCATCATCAGCCACGAGCTCAACAACTCGCTGGCACCCATCTCCTCCCTGGTGCATTCCGCTGGCGTATTGGTCGAACGGCCGGAGGAGCGCGACCGCCTGCCGCAGATCTTCTCTGCGATCGAAGAACGCATCACCCACCTGACACACTTCCTCGAGGGCTATGCCCGCTTCGCCCGGTTACCGCAGCCGAACAAGGAAGACGTCGACTGGCAGGAGTTCTTGGGCCGCGTCCAGCGCCTCTACCCCTTTGCCCTGGAGGGTGCACCGCCGGAGCCACGCGGCTTCTTCGACCCGGCACAGATCGAGCAAGTCCTGATCAACCTGCTCAAGAACGCCCACGAAGCCAGCGAAGGCGCCGAGCTCACCGTCCGCCTGGGCACGTCCACCGATGGCGGCACCCGGCTCGAAGTGCTCGATCGTGGCCAAGGTATGGACGAAGACGTCATGCGACAAGCCCTGCTGCCCTTCTTCTCGACCAAGAAAGACGGTGTCGGCGTCGGCCTGCCGCTGTGCCGCGAGATTCTCACCGAGCACGGCGGCCGGCTGTCGCTGCAGAACCGCCGCGATGGCGGGCTGGCAGCGATCTGCTGGTTGCCGCCGAGCTGACGGCTAGTCCAATAGCTCGATCTCGGGCGATGTGGTGCGCTCGGGCCTGAGCATCGCAGCGATCTCCTCGTTCCACTCCCGCTGCACGCGACGCGCCACGCCATGCTGGGTCTCGCGGTCGTAGCGCCTTTGCAGCGCACCGAGCTCTTCGACGGCATCCCTGTAGACGCGATCGATCTTCGCCAGCACGCTAGCCCGCGCTTCTTCGGCGCTCGCCCCCTGGGCGTCGACCCCGGCCAGACGCTGGGACAGGCGACGTGCCACCACTTCGGTGAGATCGAAATGCCCTTGCTCGTGCGACAGGAGCAATTTGGTGCGAGCGCCTTTGCCAGCTCCGGAAAGCTCCTTGTTCATCGTGGCGAAGAAGCAAACGGTGCGCGGCGCCGCCACCCAATAGCCCTTGTTGAGCGGTCGCGCTTCGACTTCGAACGGAAGCGACTGGATGGCGGTCGAGATCTGTGCCTGCTCGGCCTTGGAAGTCGACAGGCGGCCACGAAAGTCGTCCCACGTGATGCGCCGATAGGTCGTCTCGGTCGCGTGGTCGAAGCTCGGCGACTCGGCCATCGCCAGACTGGCAAAGACCCCGTTGGCCAAGACCCCGCACAGACCGAGCAGCAGGGCGAGCCGCGCACGGCATGCCGAGGCTCTGGGCAGCGATCTTCGGGGGAGCGTTCTCGGGAGCTGGGACATGCTGCCTATGCTATCGCCGGCCCCGTGGTACTCTCACCCGATCACCCCTCGATCCGAGCTGAGCCCGTTTGATTTGCCGGATGTTGACCTGACCTGCCCCGCTTGATCATGAGCCGCTCGACCTCTCGGCTGCAGACCGTCCTCGACGTCGCGGAGAGGCTGCTGGATGCTCATTCCACTCGCCTCCTGCTGTCGGTGGCGATCATCGTCTCGGTTCTGCCGCAGCGCGCCCAGCAGGCGTTCTTTCCCGACGCCTGGATCGACGATCTCGACACCTTCTTCCTCTGTGTCTTCTCGATCGAGCTGCTGATGCGCCTCGGTGTCTACATCCGACGCTGGCAGGCGCAAAGCGCCCGCAGCGGCGACCTGCTGCTGCTGTTCCTGGATCTCATCGCGGTGCTCTCCTTTCTGCCCCTCGAAGCTATGCTCGAGGCGGAGTCCCTGCGCGTCTTCCGCCTCTCCCGCATGCTCCTCCTGGTCGGCTATTGGGGCCGCATGGCGCGCGACCTGCTGGCGATCCTGACCGGCCCGGAGCGGCGCTACCAGGTGATCGGCGTCCTCTTTCTCGGCCTGCTGCTGAGCTTCGGCAGCGCGGTCGTGGTGCCGCAGCTGGTGCCGCACTACGACTTCGACGACGACGGGCGGCTCAGCGACTCGGACCGCAGCTTCTTCCGAATTCTCTGGTGGAGCTTCCGGCAGGTGCAAGACACTGGCAATCTGGTAGACGAGATCGACCAACCGTGGATCGTTCTCGTCTCACTCCTGCTGACCTCCGCCGGCTTGCTCCTGTTCTCGCTCGTCATCGGTATCGGAACCGGAGCCATCGAAGAGGTGCTGACGCGCTCGCGAGAGCAGCCGCTGGCGCTGCAGAATCATACGGTCGTTCTCGGCCTGACGCCGCACAGCGTCTTCCTGCTCGACGGCCTGGCCAAGATCTACCGCAAGAATCTCAAGGCCTTCCGCGCCGCCGTGCTGGGGCCGACCCCCGAAGCCCCAGCCTACCTGCATCAGCCGCTCTTGCGGACCTTTCAGTATCGTCACGGCGACCCGATCCGGGCTGGTGATCTCGACCGGGTCAACATCGAGCGCGCCAAGCGTGTCTTGATCCTCGGCGCAGATCCGCAAAACCCGGACGGCGAGGTGATCTCGGCCATCCTGGCTACCCGCGAGCGCAACCCGAGTGTCGACCTCTACCCCGATGTCGAGCACGAGAGGAACTTCCGCGCCGTGCGCTCCGCCGGCGGGCCCTACACCCATCTAGTCGGTTCGGGCTCGTTCCTGGGGCATTACATCGTGCACAACGTCGCCTACCCCGGGGCCTACAACATCTACCGTCAGTTGCTCACGTCCTCCGGCAGCGAGGTCTACACTTACATGTTCTCGCGCGAGGAGCGCCAGCGATTGCTCGCGGCGACCGAGACGCCGAGCTTCGATCCGGCGGCCCTGCACCGCTTCGCCTACCGCGCCTTCGGCGTCACCTCGATCGGCCTGTTTACTGCCGAAGGCGACGGCGAGGACAGTGCCAGCGAGGACAGTGCCTGCACAGACAGTGCTAGCGAAGACCCTGCCGGCGAGGATCTTACCGTCTTGCTGAACCCGGTACGGGCGGCTCGCGCCGGCGAAAACCACGCGGCGATCGATGCTGCCGGGCACGTCAAATGGTCCTCCCTCCGGGGACTGGCCGGCATCGCCCTGCGCTGGCGCGAGGTACGGCGCCTGGGCCAGACCCTGGTCGAGTCGCCGGCGGTCGGCGAGCGCGGTGCCGGACGCCCCGGCGGCTTCGGCGACCTGCAGCTCCATCCCGCCTGCAGTCGGATCGAACGGGTGTTGATCATCGGAGCCAGCTTGCGGGTACCACGGGTTGTCGTCGGTCTGCTCGGCTTCTATCCCCGATTGACCGTCACCGTCCTGGTGCAGAGCGGTGACCAGTTACGCCGCATCGGCGGCGCCGTCCAGTCGGCTCTGACCGACAACCTGGGCCGGCCGCCGGCCTCGACCCGGGGCGAAGACGAGCTCGAGCTGCGCTTCACCGATCAGGCGCGCGATCTGCGAGTGCTGCTCTTGGACGCCGGCTGGAGCGACCAGGCTCGCTTACGACAGGCCCAGGCGGTCGATCCGGAATCGGCCGACGCGATCTTGCTGCTGCCGGGTGCCAGCCGGGTGGAGGAGCTCGATGGCTCGGTCGCCTTGGACTGCCTCCACCTGGCCAACCTGACCCGTAGCGGTGACCTCGAGACCCGACCGGGACTGCACGTCCTCGGCATGGTGCGAGACGCGGTCAAGGGCGATTTGTTGGAGAGTCGCCTGGAGCGAATCTCAGGCCCGGAGAGCCAGACCCGCTTCACCATCATCTCCAGCGAGCGGGCGCGCCACCACTTCATCATGCAGAACGTCTTCGTCCGCGGCCTCAATCCGCTCTACCTCGAGCTGCTCAACGCCGAAGGTCAGCACCTGAGCCGGCTCTTGGCTCGCTGTCCCGATGGCGGGACGCCACCCGGCGATTTCGACTCGGCCGAGCTCGGTCGTCATCTGCTGCTCGATCGCGGCCTGGTCTTCGTCGGCCTCGAGCTCGACGACGGGGCCGGCGGTTTCCGCATCGAGCTCGATCCGCAACAGATGCCGCCCGGCAA
>JBCCGX010000632.1:0-6190 GCA_039029035.1 Acidobacteriota bacterium
CCTTCCCGGCGACCGATCATCAGCGGCGATTTGGTGACTCGGAAGGCCTGCCCCTGGGCCGGGCCGTCGGCGCGCACCAGGGAGACTTCCAGGCCGTCCAGGGGGTTGCCGAAGCGGTTGGCCTGAAAACCCTGGGCGCCGAGGTCGGTAATCGTCATATCGCCGTCGAGGGCTTCCTGTACCGCATTGTGCTGTTCGCTGAAGGATTGCTGATCCTGTCGCACATCGATGGCAAAATCCTGCACCTGCTGCCGTAGATCGGTCGCGGCAGACGGGCCGCCCCCCTGCAGGTATTGGGGCTGCTGCGGGATACCCAGATCTTGCGGCAGGGGGTTGGGCGCAGCAGGGGCAGGCGCCGAAGGCGCGGGCACTCCAGGCACTCCGGCGGGTTGAACCGGGGCCTGCGGTGCGGGCGGGTAAGGCGAGGCAGCCGGTGGTGCTGGGGCTGGCGCCGGAGGCGCTGGGGGTGCCGGGGACGCCGGGGCCGACGCCGCAGCGGGCTCCAGGTCGTTGATCGGGCGACCGGGGGTGGCGCTGGCTTCGAGCAGGACCTCATAGGGGTCCAGCTCCAGGCGGACGCTGCCCTGGCGCTTGATCTGCCCGGACTCGATCGACAAGGAGCCCAGGGGCACCATGAAACCGTCGATGCCTTCGAAGCGAAAACCGTCCTCGGCAGCGCGGATCCTCACCGCTCGCGGCGGAATCTGAGCCTTGGGCAGATTCACGTGGCAACCCTGACGACCGATGAGGAAGCTCTTGCCGGCGAGATCGAACACGCCTTTGCGTGCCTGCTCGGTCCCCGGCACCGACAGGGCGATCCGCAAGTTGAGCTGGGTGTCAGCCTTTGGCAACGGTACTCGAGTCGTCGCGCCGTAGCCCGGCGCAGGTGCCGGTGCGGCGGGCGGCGAAGGCGCAGCGGCCGGCGGTGTAGGAGCCGCAGCGGTCGCCGCAGGAGCCGGCGCACCGGGCGCCGGTCGACGAAACGACCGTAGATCCACCTGGGCACGCTCGGGGCGCCCCTTCACCAGGCGCACCGCCGGGCCCGAGGTGGCCGGTAACGGCACCCACCAGCGCTCGCAGCCGGGACAATAGGCGGCCCGCCCCTCCAGGTGCTGCCGATAAGCCTCGGGCAGAACGTACTGTGCAGGACACGACGAGCAGCGAATGCCGAAGGCCTCAGCCATCAGCGGCTCCGCGATCGGGGATCTCCATCCACCCTTCACTCATCATGACCGCGCTGCCGCCCACTCGTACCGCAATGATCTCGCCACCCGCCTTGTCGGCCTCGATCTCGAGGATGCTGGGGCGTTCGATCTCCAGCCCCTGCTCGACCACCCAGCGCAGGGTGCCGTCGAGCTCCGGCGAGCGCGCCGCCAGGAGGCCGGCCAGGGCCGCGGCGGCCGAGCCGGTGGCGGGATCCTCCGGCACCCCGGCGGCGGGCGCGAACATCCGCGCGTGCAGGTCGCAGCCGGGAAGCTCCGCCTCGTGGGCGAAGAGGTGGACGTGGGGTGCCCAGAAGTCGGCCAACAGATCCTGCCACAAGCCGAGGTCGAGCCGCGCCCGCGACACCGCAGCGAGGCTACGCAGAGGTATGAGGAGGAACGGCAAGCCGCAGGAGACAGCCATCGGCGGCCGGGTCTCGAGCAAGAGATCCGCCGGTTCGAGGGCCAACATACGAGCCAGCGCCTCGGGCACCGGCGGCGGCGGGCCGAACTCCGGCAGCATGGCGGTGGTGAATCTGGCGTCCCTGGGCTGGCCGTCAACGATGCGGATCTTGACTTCGATCGGCCCGACCCTCTCGCCCAGAACCACCGTCGTCTCGTCGCCTTGCAACTTCACCGCACCGATCGCCGCCAGGACCAGGGCAGCGCCGATGGTCGGGTGGCCGGCGAAGGGGACCTCGATGCGCGGCGTGAAGATGCGCAGGTCGAAGTGCTGACCGGCGCGGCGCGGCGGCCGCACGAAGACCGTCTCGGAGAGATTGAGCTCGCGGGCGATCTGCTGCATGCGGTCGCCGCCAAGGCCCTCGGCCTGGGGAAAAACCGCCAGCTGATTGCCACCAAAAGCCGTCTCAGTGAAGACGTCGGCGGTGTAGAAATGCAATCGCACCTTGGGTCTGGCTCCGTCTGGGTTTGGCTCCGAGGCTCAGGTCTTGCTTCGAATTTGCTCGACTTTGCGGTCCCGGTCGTCCTCGACCCGCTGGCGCTCGCGCTCGAAGTCTTCTTGCTCCTCTTTGCGCTGCATCGGGTCTTCGATCTTGGCCAACCGGTCCTTGTGCAGGATCTCGAGCTCGGCGACCTTGGCGTCGGCACGACGCCGGATCTCTGCCATCTGCTCGCGATCCGCATCGCTCAACGCTTCTTCCCGCGGCCGCTCGATGCCGCGTTGCTCCATCTTCTCCAGGGCCAGCTCGTAGGCCGACTTCATTCCTTTCGCTTTGTCGCTGGTCATCTCTCAAGGATACCATCCGGCGCGTCAAAGTGACGCCTTGGCGGCATTTGCGGCGCCCTGCAGGCCGTCTCGACCGGTCCCTTGCGCCGATGGAGCCGGCATCTGTCTTGCTTGCCTCAGACTCTGATTCAACCATCCGTCAGATTTCGTGGAGGAGAAGGCTCGATGATCGAAGCGCAAGGACTGACTCGCCGCTACGGCGAGTTCACCGCCGTCAAGGACATCTCGTTCAGCGTCCCGGACGGCGAGATCCTCGGCATCCTCGGCCCCAACGGTGCCGGCAAGACGACGACGATCCGCATGATCACTGGCTTCCTGCCGCCGTCCAGCGGCCGGGTGACGGTGAACGGCCATGACCTGTTCAACGAGCCCAGCAAAGCGCGGCGAGAGATCGGCTACCTGCCCGAGCAGGTGGCTCTCTACGGCGAGATGCGCGTCCACGAATACCTCGCCTATCGCGCCCAGCTCGAGGGCATGAGCCGGGCCGAGAAGCGTGCCGCGATCCCGCGCACGATCGAAAACTGCCTGCTGGGCGACGTCGAACATCAGATCATCAGCACCCTGTCCAAGGGCTACAAGCAGCGCGTCGGCCTGGCAGCGGCCATCCTGCACGGCCCGCGGGTGCTGGTGCTCGACGAGCCGACCGTCGGCCTCGATCCGAAGCAGATCATCGCCATCCGCGAGCTCATCCGCGAGCTCGGAGCGAAGCGCACCCTGATGATCTCGACCCACATCCTGCCCGAGGTCGAGCAGCTCTGCCAGCGGGTGTTGATCATCGACCGCGGCCATCTGGTCGCCGAAGGCACCCCCAAAGAGCTGCGCGAGCAGAGCCAGGGGAGCTCGAGCCTGCGACTTACGGTGAAGGACGCTCCCGCCGACGCCCTCGACGTGCTGCAAGGACTCGACGGCATCGACTCGGCCCAGACCCTGGCCGGCAACGACGACGCGGGCGAAGATCTTCAGCTGCAGTTGGTGTACGGTCCCGACATCGACCCACGGGAGGCGGTGTTCCGCGCCGCCGTCGAGCGCGACTGGGTGCTGCTCGAGATGGCGGAGAAGAAGGCTTCCCTGGAAGACGTCTTCGTACGCCTCACCAGCCGCGACGCGGAGGCGCCGCCAGAGGCCGCGGAGGCACCCGCGGCCGCAGACCCCGACGCGCCGGGCGAGCCGGCCGCAGGCGAAGCAGACGAGAGCCCGGCCGAGCAGGAGGTGGCGTCATGAACGGATTCTTGGCGGTGTTCAATCGCGAGCTGCGAGCCTACTTCTTCTCCCCTATGGCTTACGTCATCCTCACCTTTCTGCTGCTCTACAACGGCTCCACCTTCTCCCTCATCCTCAGCTACCTGAACGACCCGCGCGCCGCCGGCTCGGCGACGCCGCTCTCCCTGTTCTTTTCCGGCAGCACCGCCTTCTTCTGGTTCTTCCTCTTTATCGTCGTGTCGGTGCTGACCATGCGGCTGATCTCGGAAGAGCTGCGCAGCGGCACGATCGAGCCGCTGATGACGGCGCCGGTCTCGGCCGGCCAGGTGGTGCTGGGCAAGTACTTGGCGGCCCTGGTGTTCTACATCTTCCTGTGGCTGCCGACCCTGGCCTATCCGATCATCATCGGCCGCTCGAGCGACGTCGATTGGGGCCCCATCGCCTCGGGTTACCTGGGCATCCTCGGCGTCGGCTCGGTGTTCATGGCGGTGGGTATCTTCGGCTCCAGCTTCACCAAAAACCAGATTGTGGCGGCGGTGGTCACCTTCGCCATCCTGATGTCGTTCTTCTTCATCGCCTTCATGGACGGCCTCGCCACCAGCGAGACGACCAAGGAGCTGATCAGCTACATGAATCTGCTACAGCACATGGAAGAGTTCGGCAAAGGCATCGTCGACACCCGGCGCCTGGTCTACTACCTGACCACTTCGGCCCTTTTCCTCTTCCTCACCAGCCGCGCCCTCGAGGCGAAGAAGTGGAGATAGAACATGGCTGATCGATCCCAATCCCCCAATCCATGGATGCAGGGCTCGACCCTGGGTGTCGGCATGGGCTTGGTCGTCGCCCTGGCGGTGATGATCAACTATCTCGGCATGCGCCACTACAAGCGCTTCGACTGGACCTCGAGCCAGCTCTACTCGCTGTCGGACAAATCCCTCGCTGTGGCGCGCGATCTCGAGCGCGAGATCGACATGGTGATCTTCCTGAGCCCGGGCTCGGAGCTCTACGACCCGGTCAACGAGCTGCTGTCGCGCTACGCCGCTGCGAACCCCGAGCGCATCAAGAAGCGCGAGGTCGACCCGGCGCGCAACCTGCTCGAAGCCCAGCGTCTGGTGGAGCAATACTCCATCGAGCGCGAGAACGTGGTGATCGTCGCCAGCGACGACGATCGCCGGGTGATCGACGAGCTCGATCTGGCCGAGTACGACTACTCCGGTGCCCAATACGGCCAACCGCCTAAGCTGCAAGCGTTCAAGGGTGAGCAGCTGATCACCAGCGCTCTGCTCGGCCTGTCCGAAGCCAAGGGCCCCAAGGCCCTGTTCACCACCGGTCACGGCGAGGCCCCGACCGATCTCGGTGGCCAACGCTCCCTGAGCCGCGCACGGGACATCCTGGAGCGCGACAATGTCGAGATCGAGGCCTGGAGTTCCCTCGGCCAGACAGAAGTCCCCACCGGCACCGACTTGATCGTCGTCGCCGGACCGACGACCAACTTCCTGCCGCCGGAGCTCGAGCTCTTCTCACGCTACCTCGAAGGTGGCGGGCGCATGCTGATGATGCTCGACCCGGTCTTCGCCGAAGGCGCGCCCGAGCTGGTCGACTTAGGGCTAGGCGACTGGCTGGCCAGCTATGGGGTGGAGATCCGCGACGACATCGTGATCGATCCGTCGAGCGAGCTGCCCTTCTTTGGCGCCGAGACCCTGTACACTGATTCGTTCGGCGTCCATCCGATCGTCGACTCGCTATCCCAGGACCGTCTGCGCGTGCTCATGCCTCTGGCGCGCTCGGTGCAAGCCGGTGACGCACCGGAAGGCCACGAGGTGAGCGAGCTGGTGCGCACGTCGCCCAACGGCTGGGGGGAGACCGACCTTGCCGCCCTGCCCGACGTGGGGCAGGACGACGCCGACCTCGCCGGGCCGGTGCCCCTGGGGGTCGCCGTGTCTTTCCAGGTCGCGGCGGCTGACGGTCCCGCCCCGGACACCGATAGCGCGACCGACGAAGCGGAGGCGACAATGGCCGGCGGCGACACCGAGACCGACGAGCCGGCCGCCGAAGCCGAGCAAGGCACACCGGAGGCACGCCTGGTGGTGTTCGGCGATTTCGACTTCGCCAGCGACGCCCAGGTGCCCAACGGCGCCAACCGTGGCCTGTTGCTCAACGCCCTCAACTGGCTGGTGGAGCGCGAGGAGCTGATCGAGATCGCCGCCCGCGAGCCCGAGCAAACCAGTCTCACCCTGAGCCAGGGCGAGATCTCCTTCGTCTACCTCTTGGTGCTGGTGATCCTGCCCGGGATCGCGGTGGCGGCCGGCATCTGGGTCTACATGGTGCGTAGGAGGTAGCGATGCAGCCCAAGACCCTTCTCGCCCTGTCCCTCCTCGTCGCCGGCCTCGGCGCCTTTATTTTCCTGTACGAGAAAGACCTGCCGTCGACCGACGAACGCTTGGAGCGCGCCAAGCGCGTCTTGCAACTCGAGGCCGACGAAATCGACTCGCTGGAGATCGCCTGGGACGGCCAGACGGTGCGACTGGAGCGCCAGAAG
>JBCCGX010000633.1:0-6176 GCA_039029035.1 Acidobacteriota bacterium
AAGAACGGCCGATTGATCTTCACCTGTTGCAGGTCGCACCGGCCGGTCAAGGCGTTGAACCCGTCGGCCGTCAGCTCACGGTTGGCGAGCCGGCTCTCCATCATCTCGACCAGGCTGGAACGCTTGGCCGGGAAGGCTCCTCGGTCGGGCCCAGGCCAGGTCGGTTTCTCGCAGGGGTCGGCGTAGACCGTGGTCTGCTCGGCCCAGGTCTCCCACACTGCTTCGTTGGAGCCGTTCCTCGCCGACTGATTGACCGCTGCGAAGAGCTGCCAGGCGAATTGATCGGGGTCGTTGACTGCCAGGTTGGGCGTTGCCAGGGCTCCCGAAGCGAACAACATTGCCAAGCCAGCCACCATCCCAACGGTGCCCTTACCAAGCGCTCGTTGCGTTCTCATGCGCGCTCTCCTTGTGCCGTATCGCCCGGCAGGAAGTAGAGCAAAGGTCGTGCCACGAGTCCCTCCCGGCCGACATCGAGGCCGCGACCTGCCTTCGTCTATCCGATCGGATAGACCGCCTCTATCCGATCAGATAGGGATTCGCCTTACAGCAGCTCGGAGCGCAAATCGAGGTTCTTGATCAGGCGATGGAGGTAGTTGGGGTGCAGGTCGAGTGCTTTGGCCGCCTGAGTGATGTTGCCCTGGGCCTCGCGCACCGCCTGCTTGATCATGCTCTTCTTGGTGTCCCGCAGGACCTCGTGGTAGCCGCTGACGGGTGGCAGCGATTCCTCGACGGAGGTTTCGAGTAGCGCCTCGGGAAGGTCCTCGGGGCGCACCACGTTATCGGGGCAAAGGACCAGAGCGCGCTCGATCGCATTGGTCAGCTCACGCACGTTTCCTGGCCAGTCGTAACGTTCGAGGAGATTCTGGGTGGCGGGCGAAAAGCGCGGCACGGAACGTTTGAGGCGACGGGCGTGGAGGGCGGCGAAATGCGACGCGAGGAGGGGGATGTCGGAACGCCGCTGGCGCAAGGGAGGCAGGGTGATGGCGACGACATTGAGCCGATAGAAGAGGTCTTCGCGAAAGCTACCCTGGCGGATCGCCGCTTCCAGGTCACGGTTGGTGGCGGCAAGCACCCGCACGTCGATACGGATCGACCGGGTGCCGCCGACGCGCTCGAACTCGCGCTCCTGCAAGACCCGCAGGAGCTTGGCCTGGGTAGTGAGCGGCAGCTCGCCGACCTCGTCGAGGAAAACGGTGCCGGTGTCGGCGACCTCGAGCTTGCCGGCTTTGCGGGCCGACGCCCCGGTGAAGGCACCCTTCTCGTGCCCGAAGAGCTCGCTCTCGAGCAGATTGCCTTCGAGGGTGGCGCAGTTGATCGCGACGAAGGGCCGCTCGCGACGCACGCCACCTCGGTGGACCGCCTGCGCCGCCAGCTCTTTACCGGTGCCGCTCTCGCCACGCATCAGCACCGTGGTGTCGGTGCGAGCCACACGCGCGATCATCGCAACCGCCTTCGCCATCGCCGGACTCTCGCCGATCATGTCGTGATCGAGGTTCTCCGACTGCAGCCGGCGACGTTCGCCCTCGACCCAGGCCAGGTGTCGGAGATTGGCCACCGCTGGCGCCGCCATGCCGGCCAGAGCGGTCAGGATGCGCAGGTCCTCCTCGCCAAAGTCGGTGTCGGACCGACTGTCGTCGAGGTAGAGCACTCCGAGGGATCGCGGCGCGGTGGACGACGCCGCGAGGGTCAAGAGCGGTACACAAAGCACCGCGCCGACACGGGCCGCCTGCAGGCTCTCGGCAGCTGCCAGGTCTGCCGCCCGGCGCACGTCATTCGACAGCAGAGCGACTTGCTGGCGCAACACCCGCAGGGTGACCGTCTGGCTGACCGCCACCGGCTGCACGAGCTCTCCTCCTTCGGCCAGCGCGAAGGCCGGCTCGAACCGGCCACCGCCGGGCGTTGCCAACAGCAAGGCCGCGCGCTCCGCCGGTACCGCTTCGAGTGCCAGCCGCAGCAGGTGCTCGGCGAGATCGCCCAACCGACGCAGTGGCACGAGCCCCGATCCGGCCCGCAGCAAGACACTCAGCGCTCGCTCGCGGCGCGGCGGCGCCGAGTGTCCTTCAGGCGGTAGCGAGACCAAGATGCTTTCAGGCTTCGAGACCATGGGCTCGGTGATATCCAGAGCCAGGGTGGAGTCGGTGAGGACGGTGCTGTCGTCGAGGCAGACGGGCCCGGTGTCCGGCTCGACCTCGTGCAGCAAGAAAAGCAGCGTCGAGCGACACAGACCGATGAGCTCGCCATGGGCGAGGCGATGGCGCGTCACCGCCTCGCCATTGATCGAGACGCCATGCCGGCTCTCGAGGTCGCGGAGATGGAAGCCGTCCTCGGCCCCTTCGATGACGGCATGATGGCGCGACATGGCAATCTCTCGCAGCACGAGATCATTCGATGCGTGCCGACCGATCGATAGACTGCCGACACCGAGCTCCCAAGTGCGCCCCTCCAGCGGGCCGGTCAGGCCGACGAGCCTCGGCCTCACGGTCTCCCCACCGGCATGCCTCTAACGTTCTTCATCAATTCAGGACGCGATCATACACTCGAGTCACGGGGGCCCGGATGGTTGGCATCGAGGTTGCAACTTGGGCTGGCGGGCGAGCGAATACCATCGGGCGGTCGACGACAGGCTCGATAGTGCACCTGACGACCCGCGAGGGCCGTCTCGATTCGGAAGGAGACTCTCATGGCCCGCAGCTATCAAATTACCGTCGAATACGACCCGACCAGCGGCAGTCTCAAGATCGATCCGGCAAGCCGGAGCGATCTGACGCTGGCCCCCGACACGTCGCCCATCCACGCCCTGCGCTGGAGCTTCCAAGGCGTCGACGGCCTGGTCGCGGCCGGCTGGGTGCCGACCATTCGCTTCGAGCACAGCCCCGACAAGAGCGTTCCGGAATATTCAGGTCCCTTCATCAACCTGACCCGCACGACGTCGTCGGTCATCGCATCGGGCATCCGCGGCGAGACCGGGACCTACCGCTACCGCGCTATGCTCGAGCCCCCGATTGCGAGCAAGCTACCTGCGATTCGATCCAGCGGCGCGCGGCTGTTCAGTCAGGTCACTGAGCCGACCCCCGCAGTGATCAAGGTCTGGCGCTCAGCCGAGGATTCGAAGCTGTTGCTGGTCGAGCCCGAGGCGGTGACCTGCGCCACCGGCCAAACAGTTCTGTGGAAAGTCATCGAGTCGGAGGAAGAGGTTCGCCAATGGTACCCACGCCTCGTCTTCGCCGACGGTCCCGCCGGCACGAGCTCCCACTTCGGCCCATTCACCAGCCTCGACACACGGGGCGATGGCATCCTGGCCTCAGGCTCCGCCGGCCATCCCGGTCAGTACAACTATGCGTTTCAGATGGTCAGTGTCGAAGACGGCGAGGTGCTCTTCGAGAGTAGCGACGACCCTACCGTCGACGATCAAGGTGACCCGCCGAACGTCGGTGGCGACGACTGATCCAAAGCCTGCTAGGGCTGTGGGTCGACCAGGGCCTTAAATCGCGCGTCGGACCGCAAGCTGTCAAAGCTCGGGATGGCGAATTGTCGCGGTTGGAAGCCCCGCGCCAGAGCCCGCTCGACGCTGACGATGGCCGACGCCGGCTCACCGACCAAAGCGTAGACCAGAGCGGCCTGGTAGGCGACCTCCGCATGATCCGGATGCTTCTGGAGTGTTTCCAAGGTCATGGCGACCGCTTGCTGCGAGTGTCCGAGACGCGCCAGACACTGGGCCATGGTCATTCTCCCGGTCGGCTCCAAATCCTCGATTTCGAGATCCGCCAGGATTCGGCGATAGCCGTCCAGGGCCTCTTCTTGGCGACCTAAGGCAAACTCTGTATCGGCCAGATTGAGCCGCACCGTCAAGTGCTCCGGGGCAATTTCGAGCGCTTGGAGGTAGCTCTTGCGGGCGCCCTCGTAGTCTCCCAGGTAGAACCGCGCCAAACCCAGGTTGGTGAAGTAACTGCGGTGCGGCTGCAACTCGATCGCTCTCAGAGCGAGCTCTTCTGCGCGTTCCAAGTCGCCGTAGAGCAGCTCGAGCTGCACCAGCTTGCCCAATCCCCAGGGGTTGGTCGGAGCGCGGCGAATCAACTCCTCCAGATGTCGGCGAGCCCCCGTGACATCACCGCGGCGCACCTCGAGGTCTGCGAGCCGGTACAGGTTCCCCCAGGACGGCCGGCGCGCAACCACTTGCTCCAGTGCGGCCTCTTCCGCCGCCGAATCGCCGGCGGCCCGGGCCAATCGGTATCGGCCAAACAAGACCTCGGTACTGTTGGGTGCCACCTCCTCGAGCTCGGCCAGGACCGCAAGGGCCTTGACTTGCTCGCCACGGGGCAACGCGATTCGGAGCTCCAGCTCCAAGGCTTGAGGATCACTCGGCGCGAGCTTTCGCGCCTGCTGTACTCGGTCCGCAGCTCTCTCCAAGTAGTCGGTATCGCGAGTATCGGAGTACAGCGTCAAGGCGACCAACGCCGAGCGCAACTGGACCGCCAGGAAGCGGGGTGATCTCTCAGCAATCTCTTCGAGGCGCCGCAACTCCGGCTCCAGGGGGGCCTCGCCGGAATCGATGCGCTGGACCACCTGCACATACTCGGCAAAATCCCCATCTTCAGCCTCCAGCCGGGGTAAGCGCCGCAGGGAGCTGTCCGGGTAGGCCTCCTGCAACTGGATCGAGATCGCCTGGGGCACCAACCGCGCCCGCTCGACTTGTAGCGGTACATTGAATCCGGTCGCCCAAAGAACTTCGCCGTCCACCCCTCGGATCCGCCGCAGGAAAACGCGCGCACTGCCGTCTCGCGGCTCGACGCGGATCGCCAGCACTTCGTCAGCGGCCTCGGCCAGGGCGATCGCCATCGGTGAGCTCGAGGGGTCACTGCTGCTCGAGGCGGCGACCGGGGCAACACCCTCGAGATCGGCCAGTACGGCGAGCGTCGCGATGCGCACCCCTGAAGCCACCAGATCGAGCTCGGCAAGAGGCTCCGCACTGACCACCTGGGGACGCAGGACGAGGACTCGCAACGGCTCCGATCGCCCCGGGCTCAGGCGGGAGAGCACCAGCGCCAGCAGTACCAGCAGCACCAGTCCTGCGACTGCGACCAGCCAACGGTGCTTCCGGCGAGCCGCCGCCGATCGTTCGCCGGCGGCCGTCGAAGAATCCGCCTGCACCAACGAACCCGTCGGCGCGTCGCTCCAACTGTCCGAATCGGAAACCGGCAACCGCACGTCAGCACCGGTGATTTGCGACGCCAAAGCCTCCAGAGTCTCTGAAACTTCGTCCGCATCCTTCGGGCGGTGCTGCGGTTGCTTCTCCAATAGCCGTAGCACCAAGCTCTCGAGCTCCGCCGGCGTATCCGGGCGCAGCGCACGCGGCGGTCTGGGTTCTTCACCGCGGACCCGCAGCAGGGTATCGAGCACATTGGCACTGCGGAAAGGCGAGCAGCCGGTCAGCATCTCGTAGAGCAGCACGCCGAGTGAGAACAGATCCGAGCGGTGATCGACGTCTTGTCCGCCCGCCTGCTCCGGCGACATGGCGCGGACCGTACCGATCAAGGCACCGCGCCGGGTCAAACTCTCATCCTCGCCGCTCGGCAAGAGCTGCTTGGCGAGGCCAAAGTCGAGAATCTTGGCCCGGCCAGGAAAGGCCCTGGCTGGATGACCCTCACTCGGGGCGGTCACCATCACGTTCTCGGCCTTGAGATCGCGGTGCACCAAGCCGGCTCGGTGGGCCTCGGCCAGCCCCTCGGCCACTTGTCGCCCCAGCCGCACCGCTTCGCCCAGAGGCAGCGGACCTTCCTTGAGACGCTCGGCCAGTGACCGGCCTTGCACCAGCTCCATGACGATCGCGTCACCGGATTCGTCGACCAAGATGTCGTGCACCTGAACGATCGCCGGGTGGCTCAGTCGGGCCACCACCCGGGCCTCGCGGCGGAAGCGCTCGCGTTCGGTAGCAGCAACATGGACGTCGTGCCGAATGCGCTTGATCGCAACGCGCCGATCTAGACGTTCGTCGTAGGCCGACACCACCTCGCCCATACCGCCCGAACCGAGCAGCCGCTCGACCCGATACGGGCCGATGCGCTCACCGGGCTGCGTTGCGCTAGTCCCTACGCGGGTCGGTCCATCGGGCAAGGGCGGCCGGTCTTCTGCCATCGGAGCCGCAGTTTATCCGCACGATCGGAAAGCTTCCCGATCAA
>JBCCGX010000634.1:0-6169 GCA_039029035.1 Acidobacteriota bacterium
CCGGCTTCGCCGGTTTGCGGCGGCTCGGCCAATTTCTTCGAGGCGACTGGCGGCCAGAATCCCTTCCAGCCCTTGCCGGCGGGAACAGCGGTCGATCTCCTCTGGGGCTTCCCGGGAGCGACCTATGTCTTCCTGCCGGGAGTCGGCGAGCTCCCGGCCACCGGCAGCCATCGAGTCTGGCCCACAGCCACTACCACCTATGAGCTCTTCGTTCGCTTCGGTGGAGCCGCGGAAACGTCGTTCCGAGTGACCGTCTTCGTCGCTGGCAGCGCTCCGTTGCCGTTGCCGGGGGCAACCTGCGACCGCCCCTGCAGCGAGGCGGTCGACGTCGCCGGCACACTCTACTACTGCCGCGGCATCGTGCTGCAAGACCAGGGCGCCGCCGGCGGTGCTCTGGACCGCCAGCCCCACTGGCTGTCGGTGGGGGATTGGCGCACGGTTCTGCGTCCGGGCGGGGTCCGACCATCGTACTGCTATCGCGCGACCTGTGGCGGCGGTAACTGGGCCCTGAACTCTTGGAACACTCCGGACGGTTTGTCCTATCGATGGCTTCCGGACAGCTCGGTGGCGGACCTGACGGAGATTCTCGGCGATGGCCTCGACAACGATTGTGACGGCGTCGTGGATACCGGTGGTGATCCGAGCTGTAAGCCACCGACTTTCGACGGTCTGCAGACTGTTTCCGTGGACGCTGCCAGCTGCTCGGCACTGCTGAGTTGGGCCGAGGGCAGCTCTTCGTGCGGCAACGAGTTACGCTACAACGTTTATCGGACCTCCCATGGCGGCGTCACCGCCAGCCCAGAGTTCCAGATCGCTGCCGACCTGGAGACGGTCTCCTTCGAAGACACTTCGGCGATTGCCGGAGCTCACTACTACTGGACCGTCGAGGCTATCGACCATGCGACGGGAGAGATCACCAGCTCCGGCGCGGTGGTTGGGCAGCAGATCGCCTGCGGCGCCTCGGCGAACACCTTCACCGCCTCCGCCGGCACCGATCCCCAGCAACCGGTTTCCCCCGGACAGTCGGTGGTTCTGAGCTGGGACTTTCCCGGAGCCACTCGGGTCTTCTTGCCGGGAGTCGGTGATCTCGGCGCGGCCGGAGAGCGACTGGTGCAGGCCTCCCAGACGACCACCTATGAGCTCTACGTTCGTTTCGGCATCGAGGAGGCTGCCTTCCGTGTGACGGTCCACGTTGCCGGCAGCAGCGCGGTCACGCCGTTCGGCGAGTGTGACCGAGGCTGTACCGACTCTGTCGAGATCGAAGGGGATACCTACTATTGCCGAGGTGCCCAACTCTGGGATCAGGGTGCCAACGGAGGCGCCTTGGATACCTCGCCGATCTGGTTGCGGGTCGCGGACTGGGCCCATCTCGCCCAGCCCGGAGGCAGCCGGCCGCCTTACTGCTACCGCGCCTCTTGTGGTGTCGGTTTGGCGCTCAACGCCTGGAATCCGCCGACGGTGCCGCCCTACATCTGGATCGACGATGCCAATCTTGGAGCAAATTTCTCGGAGATACCGGGTGACGGTCTCGACAACGATTGCGACGGCGTCATCGACGATGGCAGTGGCACCGGGTGCTCGGTGCCGTCCTTCCTCGGCCTCGACAGCTTGAGCGTCGACACCGGCTCCTGCTCGGTGGACTTGGCCTGGGATCCGGCGCAGTCTTCCTGCGGCAACGCGGTGGCCTACAACATCTACCGCGCTGCCCACAGCGGTGTCGCGGCGCGTCCCGACATGCGGATCGCTGCCGGAGTTGGCGGTTCCGGCTACACGGATTCAGCGGTTACCGATGGCGGTTCTTACTACTGGCTGGTGACGGCGGTGGACCTGGTCACTGGCGAGGAAGTCCTCAACCAACGGCGCTCGAGAATAGCGGTGGATTGCGGCAGCTTCGGCGGCGGTGCGGCGGGCGACTTCTTCATCGCCTCCGACGGCACGGATCCGAGTGATCCGGTCCTGTCCGGAGCCGAGGTGGAGCTTTCTTGGAGCTTCGACGGGCCGCCCGACGTCTTCTTGCCGGGAGTCGGCGATCTGCCGCCGAATCACTTCTATTTCGCCGCCCCTGAGGAGACAACCACCTACGAGCTGTGGGTGGACTATCCCGGCCGCGGCGAGAGCGCCTTTCGAGTAACGGTCTACGTCGAGGGCTCCGCGTTGCCCTCGCCGGGCGAAGCCTGCACTCGCTCCTGCGTCGACGCAGTCTTCATCGACGGCGTCACCTACTACTGCCGCGGCCTCGAGCTGAAGGACGACGGCACCTATGGCAGTCAGTACGATCGAGAACCGCATTGGATGTCGGTCGGGGACTGGGCGGAGCTCTTGGCTCCCGGCGGCTCGCGCCCTCCTTATTGCTACAAGGCCACCTGCGGCGGCGGCGTGTCGGCTTTCGCGCCCTGGAACACTCCCTTGGATCTGCCGGAAACCTGGATCACCACCGAGGATCTGCTGCAACACCGTCCGGAGATTCCCGGCGACGGCGTGGACAACGACTGCGACCGCCAGATCGACGAGGTGAATTGATGGAAACGCGCAACCAAGAGAACGCAACCGAGGAGAATCGAATGATGTTCGAACGAAGGAGCTCTCGCGTAGCACGATTGCTTTGCGTCGTTGCCTGCATCTTGCTGACGCCGGCAATTCTCGCGGCCAAGGTCGGTGAGACCGAGCTCACCTACGATTGGTATGGCGGGGTGAGCCAAGTGGCAACCCCTGCCGGTGGCACGGTGGACTACGAGTTCAACCTGGCCGGCGCGCCCAGCTCGGTGAGCTACACCTCGCCGGCGGGAGCAGTGCAGCCGGTAGTGCTCTCCACGAGCTGGAACCAGGCTGGGAGCCCGCTAGCGAGAAGCTATGGCAGCGGCGATGTCGCCAACTACGGTTGGGACGCCCTGGGTAGGCCAGAAGAGATCTCCCTCGATTTGGGTGGCAGCCTTCCCGCCTACCGGGCTCGGGGCTTCGAGTACGACGAATGGGGCTTTCTCGCCTCCTATGAACGATACGACCAGCTCTTCATCGCCCCCCTGGAGTTTCGGTTCCTCTACTCCAGCCAGGGGCAATTGGCGGAGTTCCACATGGGGCCGCGGCGCAAGGCTCTCTATGTCTATGACGCGGCGGGAAACCTGACTCAGCGTGCCGGCTTCGGCTACGGCAGCCTGACCCTGCCGAGTCTTGCGGCAACCAGTTATACGGCGTCGAATCAGCGGCCGGAATGGAGCTATGACGGCGCCGGCCGCTTGGTTGAGGACGACGCGTACCGCTACCACTACAACGGAGCCGGTCGACTGGTACTGATCACCGGAGCGGAGAGTGGTGAGATCGTCAGCCACTACTTCTACGACTCGAACGGCTACCGGGTGCGGACGCTGGAAGAAAATCGGGTGATCTATCACTTTCGCGACGCCTCGGGCGTCGTGATCAGTGAAGAGGTTCGCGATGTCTCGGGCGACCTGATCGAAAGCCGGGATTTCGTCACTGCCGGTGGCCAGGCCGTTGCCGAAGCCAGGCATGCTAGCAGCGGCACAGAAGAGGTCGAGTATCGCTTCACCGACCGCCTGAGCAATCCGGTGGTGCGCTGGCAAGAGTCCGGGGAAAAAACCTATCAAGAGTACTCGCCCTACGGCCACCCCATGCGGCAGGCGACGTTCGAGCCCGGGGCGCATGGATTCACCGGCCACGAGGATGACCCTACAGGTCTGACCTACATGCGAGCCCGCTACTTCGACCCCGCCACTTCGCGCTTCTTGCAACCTGATCCGGCCAAGGCATTCAGTACTGCGGTACCTTCGACTTTCAATCTCTACCAGTACACCTACAGTAATCCGGTCAATCTGATCGATCCAGACGGGCGCGTACCTCTCCATGAGGAGTTTCGAGACTTCTGGGGCCCAACGGCCGCGAACAGAGCGAGCGTCGGCTACGGCATGTTCCCCGTTGTCGGCGAGATTCTTGACGCTGCTCAGGTTTTTACTGGTAGAGATTACATCTCCGGCGAAGAGCTCTCAGGAGGTGAGAGAGTACTGGCTGGTGCCGCGGCCCTTGTTCCTATCGCCGGCGCATCTGGCGTTCGTAAGGCCTTTGGAGGCGTAAAAAAATTCATCGGCGGATTGTTCAAGAAAAAGGCGCCTACTCCTACTCCAGGCAAGGCGACCGTGAACTATCATGACAATCACTTCAGTATAGAGGTAGAGTATGAGGGGGAACGTGTCCTGACGGACTTGGTGCCAGAACCTGGGACCGGAGTGGCAAAAGTAGGAACTCCTGACGATACCTATGGAGAGGTTTCGGCGTCGGTAACACTCGACGTGGGTCATGCTGGTCAAGCAATCGAGCACCAAAAGAAACTCCTGGCTCAAGACAATGTAGGTGTGTTCGATCTTAGGGGTAAAAGAGGCCCAAACTGTATGGCACATGTTTGTGACGTCCTTGGAGTAGCAGGCGAGTCGGTTCCCGAGGGCTTCGGCCCGCAACGAGAGTACCTAGAAGGGCTATTTTCAAGGAACGGGGACGATTAGGTGCGCATTCGATGCAAACGACACGGATTTGATACCGGAATCATGGTGTCCGCAGATATCTCCAGTTCACTGAGAAACGAAGATGTTGTGCTTGAAGGGGCAGACATCGCCTATGAGTATCGAGGGCAGACGGCAGTCAGGGTAAGGATCTCCCGTGCGTTTGCTCAGAGATTTGGCGTCTCTGAGTTCGGATCACTGGATCTTCCGTACGATTGGCCTGAATGGATAGATCACTTGGTGGTCGAATGCAAGAGTTGCCTTGCCGAGGCTGCGGCGGAAGCGGATTCTCGATAAGTCCTGGCAGTCGGTTTCTGCAGCTACCAGAGACAAACAACGAACTTGTTTACCTGGGGCCGTGGTGTAAGCCGTCTAAGCTCGTGGCGCCGCGGGCCGGGTCAGCGTCGGACTGGAGTGACCTGGCGTGAGGCGGCGCAGCTTCTCTAGATGAACGGCTTTTTCAACAACCGACCGAGCGGAAGGTTGGTGGATTCGCCATCCCTCTGGTCCTTAAAGTCCGTGCGGCGTCCGCACGAGCGTTCTAGGATTTCTACAACGGCTCTGCGGCGTCCGCACGCGCGTTCTAGGATTTCTACAACGGCTCTGCGGCGTCCGCACAGGCGTTGCAGGATTTCACCAACGGCTCTGCGGCGTCCGCACAGGCGTTGCAGGATATCTACAACGGCTCTGCGGCACCCGCACAGGCGTTGCAGGATCTCTATATCGGCTCTGCGGTGCCCGCACAGGCGTTCTAGGATTTCTCCAACGGCTCTGCGGCGCCCGCACAGGCGTTCCAGGATCTCTACATCGGCGGTGCGGCGCCCGCACGAAGGTTCTACGATTTCTACATCGGCGGTGCGGTGTCCACACGAGCGTTCTAGGATTTCTACATCGGCTGCGGAGCCGAGGCCCTAAGGAGCAAGGCTCGAGACGAGCTGGGCTATGGACTGGACCGTCCGGCGATCAGCTCGGCCACGTGTTCGATCACTTCCCGCTCGGTGATCAGGCCGGGGTGGCTCGAGCGCGGAATTTCGACGGCCCGCGACCCGGGAAAGTGGGAGGTGCTCTTGGGGAAGACAATGAAGTCGTACTCGGTCGCCAAGGTGGTGACTTCGCAGCCGGGTGCGCAGGTCCTGAAGTCGGGCAAGCGATCCAGAAAGGCCGAGCCCGGCGCGAGCTGTTCGGTCTCGGGGAGCATCCAGGCGCCGCGGGCCGATTCGGTGCCATGGTGCGGCGAGCCGAGAGTGACGATGTGTCCGATCGACGGGGCTAGGTCCGGCGATTGACACAGCACCAGGCGCAGGACCAAGCCGCCCATGGAGTGGGCAACGACGTCGATCTTCTCACCGGGATGGGCCGCCACGAGCTCGCGCAGTGCGGCCTCGAGCCGTGGCGCATAGCGCTGTATGCGGCGCAGCGGTCGGCCCATCGAGACCGCGCGGGTTGGCCGGCCGCGCTGCTGCAAGGCGCGCCGCATGCCCCACATGCAGGTGCCGTTGCGTAGGAATCCGTGCACGCACAGCACCGGCGGGCCGGTGACGGCACCGCCCGGCGGTCGCAAGCCATTTCGGCCGAGCCCGCGCAGGAACCACCAGCCCATGACCAGATTGGCCATCAGAGCCCGCCAGTAGTAGCCCAGGCTGCCCATCAGGCCGAGCGCC
>JBCCGX010000635.1:0-6166 GCA_039029035.1 Acidobacteriota bacterium
CGCGAGCCTTGCCCGACGCCGAGATCACCGCCGGCACGCCGATTCCCGCCGTGGTGCCGCTGCCCGAACTGGCGATGGCGCCGATGCCGGCGCCGGTCGAGATCGTCGATGGCCAGGTGAAGATCGCAGGTGAGGGCAATCCTGGCTTCCCCTTCTTCATTCCCGGCGTCGCCGGCCATCGGCCGCCGCATCCGCCGCTCGACACGATCGACGATGGCGGCCTGCCGCGCCACATCATTACCGGTGGCGAGACCGTGCACGTCGAGACCCGACTCGATTTCACCAAGGAGATCGAGGTCGCTGAGGCCCGGCCCTTGGACGAAGCTGGGGAGCCGATCGAGAAGGTGGCGATGGCAGCCCACGCCCAGCGCCAACACCCGAGCTTCCTGCCCGACGGGACGCCGGCCTCGTTCATCTATAACGGCCTGCCGCCGGTCGCCGGGGCGCCCTTCGCAGATCCATGCATCGATGACGCCGGCCAGGCCGTCGGCGTGCCTCGCACCTACAAGGCGGCGGCCATCCAGCTGGACGTGATCTTCAACAAGATCGGCTGGCACTTCCCGCAACAACGCATCCTCTCGCTGTGGGAAGACGTCGCCCCGACATTTGCCGGGGAACGGGCGCCGGAGCCGCTGTTCTTCCGCGCCAACACCAACGACTGCATCGAGTACCAGCACACCAACCTGGTGCCGAACATCTACGAGCTCGACGACTTTCAGGTGCGCACACCGACCGACATTCTCGGCCAGCACATCCACCTGGTGAAGTTCGACGTCACCGCGTCGGATGGTGCCGGCAACGGCTGGAATTACGAAGACGGTACCTTCAGCCCCGACGAGGTGCGCGAGCGCATCCACGCCATCCGGGCCCACAACAGTTGCAGCGGCGACGAGATCGCTGGCGGCGATCCGCGCGATGGCACCTTCGAGTGTCCGGTCGCGGAAGCGCACCCCTTCTTCGGCGCCGGCCCGGACAACCAATTCGTCGGTGCCCAGACCACCGTTCAGCGCTGGTTCGCCGACGACGTTCTCAACAATGCCGGCGACGACCGCACCCTGCGGACGGTTTTCACCCACGACCATTTCGGCCCGTCGACCCACCAGCAGGCCGGCCTCTATGCTGGCCTGGTGGTCGAGCCCGAAGGCTCGACCTGGCGCCATCCCGAGACCGGCGTCGTCTTCGGGAGCCGTGACGACGGTGGCCCGACCAGTTGGCGGGCGGACATCCTGACCGCCGACGCCGAGGACAGCTACCGCGAGTTCTTGCTCGAATATGCGGATTTCGCTCTGGCCTATGAGACCGGCAGCCAACCGGGAATCGAGGAAGGCCGTGGCCCGACTTTTCCCAAACCTTGGGAGGGGGTTGCACGGCAACCGGGCGAAGGCTTCGACAACCCTGCCAAGGTGATCAACCCACCGGCGCTGAAGGAGGTCGGTCTACCCTTCATCCTCGCCAAGGCGCCCGATTGCCCGGGCGGCGTGCCCCTGCCTTGCCCTGAGGCGGTCTCGGCCGAAGACCCCGGGACGATGAACGTCAACTATCGCAACGAGCCGGTCGCGACGCGGGTCTACGATCCGTCGAGCGAAAGTCAGGCCGCGGGCGCCGCCGGCGACCTGGCCCGGGTGTTCTCTTCCCAGGTGGAGCGGGCCGATTCTCGGCTCAACGTGCAGCCCGATTTCTATCCGCCACTGACCCCCAATGTCGGCGACAAGGATCCGTTCACGCCCTTGCTACAGGCCTACGAGAGCGACCAGGTGCAGATTCGCATCCTGCTCGGTGCCCACGAAGAGGGCCACAACATCTCGATCAACGGCATCAAGTGGCTGTTCGAGCCCTCGGATCCGAACTCGGGCTACCGCAACAGCCAGATGCTCGGTATTTCCGAGCACTTCGAGTTCGAAGTGCCGTTTCTCTTCGCCGATCCGGAAGCCGAGCAGACCGACTATCTATGGACCGCTGGCTCGTCGACCGACGATCTGTGGAACGGTCTGTGGGGCCTGCTCCGGGTGTTCCGTGGCGATGCGCCGCCGAGTGCCGCCACCCTGACCGCCGGGGACTCGACCAGCCTGCTGCGGTTGCCGAACAACCCCGGTGGGACCATTGCTCCGGCTGCCAGGGCAGCGCTCACCGAGGGGGCCGCCGAGGAAGGCATCTGCCCGGCGTCGGCACCGAAGCGCAGCTATTCGGTGGTCGCCAAGACGGCGGCGGATCTTCTGCCAGGTGGCCGGCTGGAGTACAACTCGCGGCCCGGTGCCGATAGTAACGGTCCGCTCAACGATCCGACCGCCATCCTCTACGTGCTGGAAGGCGACCTCGACCCGGCGACCGGCCAGCTCCGGTCGGAGGTGCCGATCGAGCCACTGGTGCTGCGAGCTGCGGCCGGCGATTGCATCGTCGTCACCCTGACCAACAGTTTGCCCGAAGGACCACTGCCCGATCTCGACGGCTTTGCCACCTTGCCGACGATCATCGAGCACTTCAACATGAACCAGGTCCGCCCCTCCCATAGGGTCGGTCTGCACCCGCAGCTGGTGGCCTACAACCCGCGCAACAGCGACGGCATCGAGGCCGGGTTGAACCCGGCGGATCAGGCGCCGGCCCCCGGCGAAACGGTGACCTACACCTGGTACGCTGGCGACGTCGCGCACGGGGCCGGTGGCGAAGTGGTGTCGACACCGATCGAGTTCGGCGCGGTCAACCTGATGCCGGCAGATCGCATCAAGCACCCCAACAAAGGGCTGATCGGTGCCCTGATCATCGAGCCCGAGGGCTCGACCTGGGTCACCGACGACGACCCCACTGCCCCGATCGCCTTTCGCCCGACGCGCACAATGGCCACCGTCACCAAGGCCGACGGTAGCTTCTTCCGCGAGCATGTCGTGCTGTTTCAGAACAACATCAATCTACGCTTCGGCGATGGCTCGGTAATCCCCAACACCGCCGACGCGGAAGATGCCGAGGACGCGGGCCAGAAGGCGATCAACTACCGCACCGAGCCGATGTGGTTCCGCCTCGGGTTCGACCCCGATACGCCGTTGGAGGAGACGCGGGAATTCGACTTCTCGAGCGTGCTGAGCAGCGCCGCCCATTGGGATCCCGAAACGCCGATCTTCCCCGCCGCGGCGGGGACACCAGTACGCTTCCGGGTGCTGCACCCTGGGGGCGCGCAGCGCAACAACGTGTTCGAGATCCACGGCCATGTGTGGCAGCAGGAGCCCTACACTGCAGCGTCGACCCAGCTCGGTGACAATCCGTTGTCCTTGTGGGAAGGAGCGCGCATGGGCCACGGCCCGTCGAACCACTTCGATGCCTTGCTCGAGAACGGTGCCGGCGGCAAGTTTGGTGTCACGGGCGATTACCTGTTCCGCGACCACGCTTCGTTTCAATTCGACGGCGGCATCTGGGGCATCTTCTGGGTGGTACCGAAACCTGGCGAAGCCGAGGCCGACGTCGGAAAGCTCGAGCGCACCGAGCGATAGAGTCCCGGGGTTTCAACCCCGGGTGCCGGCCGACAATTCCCCGAGACGCTGGCGGACCTGTTCGATCTGTGGCTGCAGCGCCGCGTCGCTGTCCCACCAACGCTTGACGAAGCGGCGGTATTGATCGGCCGCTTGGCTCGCCTGGCCGAGCTTGTCGTGGATCTCGGCGCGGCGCAGGTGGGCCGGGCCGAGGTAGACCAGATCGAAGATGGCCAGCTCGCTGAGCGATTCGTACCAGCCGAGGGCTTCTTCGTAGCGCTCCAACTGGTAGAGCGCTTCGGCTTTTAGATAGCGCTCGCGGGTCTGGCCGAAGAGAGGCGACACCATCGGCATCTCGAAGCTGAAGCGGCCGTGGCGTTGGGTCAGTAGCTCGAGCACTTGCTCGGGTTGGTTGGCCAGGCGGGCCATCTCGGCTCGCAGACCCTGTTCGAGGTCGCGAGCCAGGCCGGGAAAGCTGCTGATCTCGCCGGCGGCCGCCAGCTGATCGGCCAACGCCGCGGTGCGCTCGACGTCGCCGGCTCGGGCCACCAGCAGTCCCAGGATATAGAGGCGATGGTGGGCGGGGAAGCGCGAGTGGGGCTCGAACAGCGAGAAGTCGGTGGTCGGCTCGGTCGTCCAGCCCTCGACGGTGGCGATGAGCTTGTCCACGTGCTCCTCCGCCAGCGGCAGGAAGGGCAGGGTGGCGGCCAAGGCGAGGTGCTCCTGAGGCTGCTCCGGCGGATGGGTGGCGTTGTCCAGGTGACGCTCGCCGTCGGCCAGGCGACCGGTCGATAGAGCGAAGATGCCGAGATGGCGGTGGGCGAAGGTCTGCGCCCGGACGGAGACCTCGGGGCTCAGCAGCTCCTCGTAGAGCGACTGCCAGACTTCCATGTACTCCAGGTTGGTGGATAGAGCATAGCCGGCGAGCATCCAAGGCGCCCCCAGCTCGGTCCCCTGGAGGGCTTGCCGCAGGATCGTACGATCCGCATCCGCACCGGGCAGCATGGAGCGGAAGACGCGCAGCTCCGAGCCGCGCTCGCTGCCGGCCAACAACTGCTCGAGACGACGGTTGCGGCGATCGAGCGCCTCGAACTCCTCGGCGTAGCCCTCGATGCGAGCCAGATGCAGGTGGGCTTGGCGATCGTTCGGCTCGAGCTCCAAGACTCGCTCCCAGCTGCGCCGCGCGTGCACCAGGGAGCGGCCGTGGACCGGCCCGAGATGGAACTCGAGCTCGCCCAGGGCCGACCAGGCCTCGAGATCGTCGGGGCGCTGGCTCAACACTTCGCGGCACAGGCGCTCAGCGGCCACGGCGTCGCCATTCTTGAGCGCGATGGCGACCTCGAGGAGCCGGCGGTCGTCCGCGGTCAGCCGATCGCCGTGCTCGACCGCCTTCTGCAGGGCCTCGTTGTAGCCCTCGATGTCCATCAGCCAGTTGCGCGTGCCACTCAGGCGGTACCAGGCGAGGGCGAATCCCGGATCGGCATGGACCGCCGCCTGGAAAGCGCGGGTGGCGTCGCCGAAGCGTCCGGCCCGCCAAGCGCTCTCACCTTCGAGGTAGGCCTTGAGCGCGGGGAAGGACTCGCTGGTCATCACCGCCAGTTGGCGCATGCGCGAGGCGGTCCCCTGGTCCATGCCGGTCAGCAGCTGAATGGCCAGGTCGTCGACCAGGGAGAAGATGCGGATCGCCTGGCCCTCCGCCGAAGCGTTGGCGATGACCTCAGGCGACTGGCCCGCAGCCGCCGGTACGCGGTAGAGGGTGGCATCGAAGCGTAGTTGGCCGGCGATCTCGAAAACGTTGCCAAGGATCAGCAAGTCGGCGTCGAGCTGCCGGGCAAGGTCGGCGTCGCGCGCCAGGTCGGCACTGGTGTCCGCTCGCTCTGCCATCCGCCGCAGCAGGGCGCGAGAATCGACGGCGCGCAGGTCGCCGGCGCCGTCGAGCTTGGTGCTCAGGAGGTCGACCATACCCTCGCGAAGGTAGTCGTAGTCGCTGCCGCCCCGCACGGTGAAGGGCAGCACGGCCACCGCGGTCCGCTGGACAGCGTTGCTCTGGATCGAGGTGAAGCCCGCCGAGTCTGAGGCCAGGCCCGCGGCGTCGGTCGACTGGGTGATTGCCGTTGGACGGTGGCTCATCCAATAGAGGAGCCCGGAAGCCAGCAGCGAGGTCAAGAGGACTCCGGCCAGGAAAGGCAGCAGGCTGGCCTTGCGCTGGCGCTGCGCCACCAGATCGGCAGGCAGCCCGACGGTGCCCGAAGGCTCGGCAAACACCGGCAGCGCCGCAACGAGCTCGTCGGCGGATTGAAAGCGCTCCGTCGGATCCTTGGCCAGCATGCGCTCCACGGCGCGCACCAGGACGTCCGGCGCATCGGGTCGCTTGGCCTTCACGTCGGGGGTCGGATCGTTCTGTGCCGACTGGATGATCGCCGAGTGGTTGGGGCCGACGAAGGGGCGCTCGCCGGTGAGCATCTCGAACAGGATGAC
This sequence comes from Acidobacteriota bacterium, assembly GCA_039029035.1. GTDB lineage: Bacteria > Acidobacteriota > Thermoanaerobaculia > Multivoradales > J023 > JAAELT01. The sequence continues at coordinate 5,937 of JBCCGX010000635.1, forward strand.
CCCCAAAGCCCACAGGTCGGAGCGCGGATCCGAGATACCGACGGCTTGTTCCGGCGCCATGTAATACGGTGTGCCGACGGACGCCCCGGCGCGGGTGAGGGCCGCGTCACCGATCACCTTGGCAATGCCGAAGTCGAGAACCTTGATCTGACCGTCGTCGGTGAGAAAGACGTTGGCCGGCTTGACGTCGCGGTGCACGACGCCCTCGCGGTGCGCCTTGCCCAGGCCCG
>JBCCGX010000636.1:0-6160 GCA_039029035.1 Acidobacteriota bacterium
CAGTGTGATGAAGTTCGGCCTGGAGCTGCTGATGCCTGCGCCCCGCCAAGCGAGGCTCAGCGCCTGATGGATCTCGGTTGCGGAAAGGTTCGGATTCTCCTGGCGAAAGCGAGTGATGGTTTCGGTCAGCTGCTTGCCGAGTTCGGTCGCGTTGGCCGATGCAGCGGGTGGAGGGACGACGACAGGGACATGGTTCATGACGTTCTCCTTGCGTTGGGTCGCAAGCCCATCAAGGATCTCTACGCACCAGGCAAGGTCTTATGCGTCCACGGGTCCAGCACCGAGGATCCCACCCGCTTCAGGGGAGCTGAACGGTGAACTCGGTGTGGAACAGATCCCCCGGATCCACCTTCTCCTTCAGCGCCTGCAGGCTGCTCCAGGTGGCGTCGTCATAGTAGAGCTTGCGCACCGCCTCCTTACTGATGTCGGTGTCGCCGAAGGAGCCCCAGAGCATGCGGATTTCCTGGTCGCCAGAGAACGCTCCGAGCAGATCTTGCATCTCGTTCTGGAATCTGCGGGCGTTGTTCAACCCTCGTCTGCCGATGTAGAAACAATCGAAGACGATGCCGAGGGTGACGTCACGATGATCAATGGAGCTCAACGGAGGCGACGCCTCGGGTGAGCCATAGGCACCGCCGCCGAGGAACATCTGGAAGACCAGTTGTACCGTGCGGGATTGCACCACCCGGTCGATGAGATCGACAAAGCCCTCGATAAATTCGGTGGTTAATGGTCGATTGGTGCAGTTGAGGCGTTTCCGATACGGCTCTTTGAATTCTCGTCCGTCTTCGGTCGTGCCGGTTCGTCGCACCTTGGCGTCCGACATATAGGAAAGGTCCTTGTCGCCCTCGTAACCTTGAAAGGGAACTCGCACATTCCACCATCGCTGATGGCTCAAGATCCGCTCTTTGGCACCCAGCAGAAACGCACGGTTGGTGCCCCCGCCGCCATCCTCCTTGTCGCCATGCACCATCTCGAGCAATAGGACGCCCAAGCCGGTCGAGGCGTTGACAACCGTCACGTTCATGTCGACATCCTTGGGCAGGGAGGGGCTGCCCGCCGCAATCTGGTCGGTCCACCGCTGGATCTCTCGCATCGCTCCACGGAACAGATGCCTGCCGTAGACGTAGGTTCGGGCACTGCCCCAGGAGTCCGGATGGTCCTGGTCTCGGATACAGTCGAAGGTGATCTCGGTGAGGATGCCGAAGCTGCCTGGCCCTCCACCAAGGACGCCCCAGTAGAGATCATCCTTGTTCTGGGCGGTGGGACGCGTCACGGTCGCCAGCTGACCATCGTGCAGGTAGATCTTGAACTCGGCGACATGGTCGAGGGTCAGGCCATAGCTGCGCAGCAGGTGACCGAAACCACCAGTCTGCACATGCCCGCCCACGCCGACCCGCGGACACTCTCCATGGGGAATGGTCACGCGTTGCCGCCTAAGCTCGGCCGCGAGATCGGTCAACAGCATGCCTACGCCGACCCGGGCGAAGGTACTGTTGCCGACGTCCTCGATCTCGCAGTGGTTGTAGAGGTCCATGCTGAGCAAGATCGTGTCGTCTCCGCCAGACGACAAGCCGCTGTACTGATGACCTCCACTGCGCGCCACGACATGTTTTCCGTTGGCCTTGGCAAACGCGATCGCAACCGCAACGTCGTCCGTATGGTTTCGCGGGTAGGCGACCAGGTAAGGTCGCATGGAGCCTCTCTGCCTCTGCTTGTGAGCATGCGAAGACGACGCATACTGGGTCCGCCTCGCGTCGTAGTCCGGGTCGTCGGGAGCGTAGATCTGCCCACCGAAGCCTGGAATCTCGCGCGAGTCCGCTGGTGAGGCCACGCGCCTCAATGCGCCGATGTCGAGGTCGAGAGGCGCCATTCCGCGATGTCTCTCCAAGGCCGCCAAATGGGGCTTGCTGCGAATCGACCTCCCAAGGCTCGCGCTGCCTAAACTGTCCATCTGGGCTGCGGGCCAGAAGACGTCCGCGTTGACCACTAAGTTGCCTGTGTTGTCGAGGCTCAGGCGCACCGAGCCGAGCACGTCGGAGGAGGCGCCGGTTCCTTCGACCCCCAGGGCGCTCACCAGGTCATCGGTGAAGGAAGCGCGTAGCGCGTCGAAGTCTTTGAGTGACACGACCCTGTTGTAGTGCCTGCAGATGAGATTGCGGTCGACATACAGATTGCCCGACAGGCCGCCCTCGAGAATCAATGCGGTGATCTTGCCTGGGTTTCGGGCTTCGACTCGCTGCACCATCCTCGCTGTTTGTCGTGCGGTCCAGTCTTGCCCTCGGCGTTGGCGATGGCATGACATCAGGCGATCCATGACAACGTCGACTTGGTCGCGGTCGTCGGGTCTGCCAGCCGCGGTGACTGACACGATGCCCAGGCCGTAGGCATCGTGGTGCGCACTCACGGTGATATCCATGGTCTCGGAGAGCTCTTCAAGGTGGAGCAGGCCGAGGGCGTCTTCGAAGTCTTGACGTGAGTACACCAAGCTGGCGCGCGTTACATGAATGGCTTCACGAGAGGCTGGTACGGCGGAGAACGCGACGGACTGGATGACGCCCCCGAAGGCGCCATCCAGTATGGAGTCCAACGCGTTGTCTCCCTTGCTGACTCGCGCCACGTCTCCCTGCGGCGTGATGACGTGAAGCGTCTCGACGTAGTCGCGCAGACGGCCCATGCTGCGGTCGAAGTAGCCGGGCTGGTCTGACAGGAGGCTCGAGACCACGCTCTTCACCGGATTGTCGCCAATGGGCAAGAAGGCGTTGGCTCGCACAAGCTCCTCGGCCAGTTGGCTGGTCTTGGCGGCTGCACCGACTGTGATGGTGAGGGCATCTTGGCCGTCAAGGGTTGTCTTCGCCACTTCGATGTCGCAAAAGTGCGACAGATCGATGACCAGGCCACCGTCAGCCTCAGTCCGGCCATCGCCGGAGGAGCTCAGCCCGCTTCGAATGAATCCCTTTGGGCCCATTGCTTGCCGGAGCATGACGGCCTGCCGCAAGCCTTCTTCGGACCATGGATAGAGAATCGTGGGGTTGCCGTCGAAGTCGGTGTACTTGGAGTAGGGGTCGTCGACCTGCGCAACGACGCGCCCTTCGAAGGGCGTCTCGAGAAGACGCTCCAGTGAGTCAGTGGCCATTGGGTCTCCCTCCTCGAGTGATCGTCGCGCCCGAGCACCACCGCCAGACGGGAACGCGCCGATGCAGGACCTGTTTCTCTTCCTACACAGCGAGATCCGCCCGGCAGATACCCCACCGTCCGCGAAGTATCCTCAATCTGGACAATCAGCAGCTCGGTCCGAGTCGGACCTTTCGAGCCTCGGTAACCATCGGCAAGTCGGCGAAGGCGGGATCGACCGTCTCGATATTGGGCGATAGGGCCTGCGGACTCAGTCGGAGGCTCTGGGGCCGCCATGGGATGCTCTCGGGCGGCTCCCTTCTCTACTCCGAGCTTAGGGTGGCGATCGGGTCGATCCGGGTCGCCCGCCGGGCCGGCACGGCGCCCGCCAGGAGGGCGACGACAGTGATCAGGATGCCGACAGCGCCGAAGATCGCCGGGTCGGTCGGCTGCACCTCGTAGAGCAGGCTCGACATCAAGTGGCTGAGCGACAACGCGCCGGCGAGGCCGAGGGCGAGGCCGGCCAGGACGAAGACCAGCATGCTGCGCAGCACCCAGCGGTAGATCTGGCGCAGCGAGCTGCCCAGGGCCATGCGGATGCTGATCTCCTTGGTGCGCTGGGCCACCGATTGGGCCAGCACGCCGTAGATGCCGATCGCGGCCAGTAGTAGAGCGACGGCGGCGAAGATCGACAGCAGCCGCATGGGCACGCGGAAGTGGAGCAGGGAGCCGGCGAGGCTCTCTTCGAGCGTTGTGACCCAGAAGAGCACGATGCCCGGATCCAGTGCCTGAATGCGGCTGCGGACGCCGTAGAGCAGATCGAACGGTGGGCGGTCGGTCTTGATTACCAGGCGGACAAACTTGCGGCTCCTCTGGAGGTAGGGCAGGTAGTAGCCGCCGCGCTGCGACGGCTGGGTCAGGTTGTTCAGCACGATGTCGCCGACGACGCCGACCACGGTGTGCCAGGTGACTTCCTGGCCGAGCTCGACATCGACGAAGGGCTCGACGCCGAGGTAGACCCGCTGGCCGAGGGCGTCGTCCGCCGTACCCCAATAACGCTGCGTGACCGCCTGGCTGACGATGATCACTGGCCTGGAGTCGGCGTTGTCGCGCTCGTCGAACAGTCGGCCGGCGAGGAGGGGAATCTCCAGGGTCGAGAAGTAGTCGGGGCTGACTACTGTGTGGCCATGGGACAGTAGATCGTCGCCACGCTGGCGGTCGAAGCCTTCGGGGGTCAAGAGACCTTCCTCGCTGCTGTCGCCTGACAGGGGGAGCTGGCTGGCCAGCGCGACGTGGGTTACTCCGGGGAGGGCGCCGACCTCGTTCAGCACGGTGTCGAAGAAGCTCTGGCGTGCCTGAGGCTCGGCGTAAGCGGACTCGGGCAGATTGACCGCCCCGGCGAGGACGTTCTCCGCCTCGAAGCCGGGATCGATCCGCAGCAGCTTCCACAAGCTCACCGACATCAGTGCCGCACCGATCAACAGGATGCAGGCGATGGCGATCTGGGCCGCGGCGAGGGCGCCGCGCAGGCGCAGGGCACCACGCCGCGCCGTGGCGCTACCGGAGCGCAGGATCGAGAACAGGTCCTGGCGCCCGACTCGCCAAGCAGCGACCAGGCTGGAGACGGTCATGACCAGCACGGCGAGCAGGAGCATCGCGGCGAGAGCCTGAGCATCGAGCGCCACCTCGTCCACCCGCGGGATCTGAAAAGCCGAGAAGTCTTGCAGCCAGCGCAGGCTCCAAGTCCCGACCAGGATGCCTAGGCTGCCGCCGATCAGCGCCAGCACCAGGCTCTCGATGAGCAGTAGGCGTAGCAGGCGGGTGCGGCCTGCACCGAGCACGTAGCGTGTCGCGAGCTCGCGCAGGCGGCCGGTGGAGCGCACCAGGAGGAGATTGGTCAGGCTGACGCCGCCGATCAGGAGGACGAAGAGCGATCCGCCCCAGAGCAGGTAGAGCCAGGGGGCGACGTGGCGCAGGACATCGTCCTGCAGACCGACGATGCGGGTGTCGAAACCTCCCGCCTCTTCGATCAAGGCACCGTAGCCAGCTGGCACCTGCTGGATGAGGCTCGCGTTCCAGGCGTCGACCTGCGCCTTGGCTTGCTCGATCGTCGCTTCGGGGCGCAGGCGAGCGAGCATCTGAAAGGCGGGATCGAAGCGGCCCTGGTCGGACTTCTGCTCGTCGCTGAAGGTGACCGGCATGTAGAGCTGGGCGTCCCAGCCCGGGAAAGCGAATCCTTCCGGCATGATGCCGACCACCGTGTGGTCGCGGCCCTCGATGCGCAAGGCCTGGCCGAGCGCCTCTGGGTCGCCGGCGAAGAGCTGCTGCCACAGGCCGAAGCTGAGAATCGCGGTGCGCTCCTCGGCGGGCAGGATCTCGGCCCCCGCCGCATCTTCGAGGAAGTTGCGCCCGAGGAGAGGTTCCACACCGAGGGTGCGGAAGTACGACGGTGTGACGAACATCGAGCGGGCTCGACGGATCGCGCCGGGCTCGCCGACCGAGCGAGTGCGGATGTCGTAGAGAGCGACCTCCTCGAAGGCGGGCACCGCGGCGCGGCGCTCGAAGTACTCCGGCACCGTGTTGCTGGCGCGCGGAAAGCCGGCCTTGGGATAGCTGTTGAAGAGGGTGACGATGCGGTCGGGCTCGGGATAGGGCAGGGGCTGCAAGAGAATCGTCCGGACGGCGCTGTAGAGCGCAGTGTTGAGGGCGATACACACCGCCAGGGTCAAGCAGGCGGTCAGCGCGAAGGTCGGCCGGCGTCCCAGATCGCGCAGCGCGTGGCGCATGTCGCCGAGGATCGAAGCGAAGAGCTCGCTGCGCCGGCGCTCACGGACCAGGGGCTCGTCGATTCGACGGCACTCGGCCTCGACCCCTCGCCGGTTGCCAAACGCCACCTCGGACCGGCGGCGTGCATCGTCCGGCTCGAGCCCTTGCTCGATGAGCTCCTCGGTGCGCAGGTCGAGGTAGAGGTCGAGCTCGTCCGCCACGTCGCGCGGCACGTCGGGAGCGGAGCGGGTGATGCGAAAGGTGCGGCGGAAGCCGGGTA
>JBCCGX010000637.1:0-6155 GCA_039029035.1 Acidobacteriota bacterium
CGGCCCCGGTCACCGGATCCGTCCAACCCCACAGGTCATTACCGTCACCGCCGCCGATCTCGCTGAGATTGAGATGGCCCAGGAGATCGACTCCATCGCAAGTGAAGATATCCGCCTGGCCGTTCACACACGGTGCCGCGGTGAGAAGCTTGTAAGCCACCTTCCTGGGGGTCATATTACCGTGGGCGTAGAGCATCACCTCTTCCTCGGTCAGGTGCGGCGCGACGACGCGCAGTCGATTGGCCAACAGGCAGGCTTCCACCGGGTAGACCGCCATCCATCCGAAGAGAAGGGTCAGAGCCGCAACGAAAAAGTGCCGGAAAGTCCTCGAGTTATCCATGGTCGGGTTCCATTGAGAGCGCCGCGCCGGTGCTCCGCGGAGACCGAGGCTCCACCGAGACCGGGGCAAGCAGGTTGGCAGGAGGCCTCCGCAGCGCCACACGGCACAGCAGCCGGAGCCACTACGCCATCGACAATGCGGATCGGGACTGTCCGAGCGAAACTTTCGGACCAGACGTATCGCAGGAATGTATGGCCTACTCTAACCTGTTTCACAGGGGCGGTTGTACTGTCGCTTCGCAGACCCTTCGCATCCATCCCTGCCGAATGATCGAAGGAAGAGGAGCAACACCCACGACACGCCATCCGAGGCTCGACCGCTCGAGCTTATATAGTAAAGTGCGTATATCATGATTAAACGTAGCTCTACGTGGTCGAAGCGATTCGCTCTCGGCCTCTTGCTCGCCGTCGCCTGGAGCGGATGCGCCCTGGCCCAGGACCTCGTGGTCTATGACGACGACCTCGCGACCGGCTTCCAGGATTGGAGTTGGGCTGAGCACGACCTGGCCAATCCGGCCCCGGTCGCGGCCGGTGTGCGCTCCGTCGCCTTCGAGGCCGACGGCTGGGGTGGCCTCTACTTCCACTCCGAGACCGCCCTCGAGCTGGCCGATTGGCGAGCGATCGAAGTCTCGGTGCACGGCGGTTCGAGTGGCGGCCAGGGGATCCGGCTGAACCTGGTCTTGGGCGAGACCGAGCTCGGCTCGGTGGCGATCGATCCGCTGCCGACCGGCGCCTGGGAGGTGCGCGAGCTCGATCTACGCGCCGCCGGCCTCGCTTTCGGCACATTCGACGGCATCATCTTCCAAGACACGACCGGCAGCGATCAGCCGACCCTCTTCCTCGACGAGATCTCGCTGGTGGAAGACGACGCGCCGCCGCCACCACCGACCCCGGCCACGGTCTCCGTCGATCCGAACGCCGACCGGCGGCCGATCAGTCCGCTGATCTACGGCGTGGCTTTCGGCGAGGCCGATCGGGTGGCCGAGATCGGGTATCCCGTGCGCCGCTGGGGCGGCAACTCGGTGACACGCTACAACTGGCGCTCGGCAGTCCACAACACCGCCTTCGACTACTTTTTCCAGAACATCGTCGACGAGGTCATCGATCCCGCCCTGCTGCCCCACGGCTCGAGCTCCGACATCTTTGTCGACGAAACCCTGGCAGCCGGCGCCGAGGTGCTGCTCACGGCGCCGATCCTCGGCTGGACACCGGTCGACGAACGGGCGAAGAAATGGGCTTTTTCGATCGACGCCTACGGTCCTCAGCTGGGTGACGAATGCAGCTTCTACGCGCCATCGCCGCCACCCTGGTGCACGGCCGACAGCGGCGACGGCACTTGCGACCCGGCGGTCAACACCACTGGCTTCTGCTCGCCCGAGGGCCTGATCGTCGGCAACGACCCGGCCGATACCTCCCAAGCCATCGATACCCCCTTTATCACCGATTGGGTGCAGCACGTGATCTCCCGCGTCGGCACCGCCGGAGGCGACGGCGTCCGCTTCTGGGCTCTCGACAACGAGCCGATGCTGTGGAACTCGACCCATCGCGACGTCGTCTCTACGCCTCTCACCTACGACGAGCTGTGGAGCCGCACCCTCGACTACGGCCTGGCGATCAAAGCCGCCGACCCCACTGCCGAAGTCCTCGGCCCGGTGGTCTGGGGCTGGTGCGCCTACTTTTCCTCGGCAGCCGACGCCGCCTTCCCCAACGGCAGCTGTGTCGACGGCCCGGATCGCCAGGCCCACGGCGGTCTACCGCTGCTCGAGTGGTACCTGGAGCAGGTATGCGACGCCGAGGCAACCACCGGGGTCCGGCCGATCGACTACCTCGACGTGCACTTCTACCCCCAGGGCGGTGTCGCCGGCCTCGACGACTCGTCGAGCGAAGATCCGGTCACCGCGGCGCGGCGCCTGCGCTCGGTGGACGAGCTGTGGGATCCGGCCTACGTCTCCGAGTCGTGGATCGACGAGCCTATCTACCTCATCCCGCGCCTGCGCTCGTGGATCGACGCTCGCTGCCCCGGCGTCGGCCTGGCCCTGACCGAGTACCGCTGGGGCGCCGACGACGGCGCCAGCAGCGCCATCGCTCACGCCGAGGTCCTGGCCCTGCTCGGCCGCGAAGGGGTCGATCTCGCCACCCGCTGGACCGCACCCGAGCCCGGCACCCGGGTGGAAGACGCCTTCCGCATCTTCCTCGACTACGACGGTGCTGGCGGCCGGGTCGACGGCGACAGCGTCCGCGCCACCTCGAATGCGGCCACGGATCTTGGCACCTACGCCATCGCCGGAGCCGACGGTAGCCTGTGGGTGCTGCTGATCAACCGCGACATCGAACCGATCGAGGCGACGGTCAGCGTCGCCGGCACTCTCGAAGCCGGTGACTGGCCGATCTATCGCTACGATGGCGCCACTCCCCTGGCGCCGACCGGCAGCGCCACTGTCCCGGCGGCAGGTAACAGCTTCGTCGTCGCACTACCGGCGCGCTCCGTCAGCCTCGTCGCGGCGCGGCTGGCCGGCGGCGAGATCTTCATCGATGGCTTCGAGACTGGCGACCTCACCGCCTGGTCGGCCGCCCCGTGATCGCCTGAGCCACTCGTTCACTCAGCTAACAGCCAGCGCAGATCGTCTTCGCTCAGAGTGCGCATCAGGCCTTCCCCGGGGCTCAGGATGGCTTCGGCAAGCTCGCGTTTCTTGGCCTGCATCTGGAGGATCTTCTCCTCCACCGTGCCGCGGGCGATGAGGCGGTAGGCGAAGACTGGCCGCTGTTGGCCGATACGGTGGGTGCGATCGATGGCCTGGGCTTCGACGGCTGGATTCCACCACGGATCGAGCAGGAAGACGTAGTCGGCGACGGTCAGGTTGAGGCCGGTGCCGCCCGCCTTGAGGCTGATCAGGAAGAGCTTGCACTCGGGATCGGCGGTGAAACGCTCCACCGGGGCGCTGCGGTCGCGGGTCTTGCCGTCGAGGTATTCGTAGGGCACGCCGAGGCGGTCGAGGCGTTGGCGCAGCAGGGCAAGGAAGCGGGTGAACTGGGAGAACACCAGAGCCTTGTGCCCCTCCTCGCCGACCTGCTGTAGATGGCGCAGCAAGACGTCGAGCTTGGTCGAGTGGTCATGGCTGCGGGCGGGATCGACCAGGCCGGGATGGCAGGCCGCCTGACGCAGCCGCAGAAGCGCTTCGATCACCTGGATCTTGGATCGCCCCAGGCCGACCTCGCCGATGCGCTGCTCGAGTGCTGCCCGATAATGCTCACGCAGCTCGTCGTAGAGCTGCTTCTGGCGTGGCCGCAGGTCGCAGACCAGGGTCAGCTCGGTCTTCTCCGGCAGCTCCGGCAACACCGCTTGCTTGGTACGACGCAGGATGAACGGCCGCAGCACCCGCCCGAGAAGGGCCAAGGCCTCGGGATCGGGCTGGCGCTGGCCGAGGAGATCGGCAAAACCCGGCACCTTGCCCAGCAGGCCCGGGTTGAGGAAGCCGAAGATCGATCCCAGCTCCCCCAGGTGATTCTCCACCGGCGTGCCGGTGAGGGCCAGCCGCTGCCCGGCGACTAGCCGCCGGCACGCCTTGGCGGTCTGTGAAAACGCGTTCTTGATCGCCTGGGCCTCGTCCAGCACCAGGCAATCGAAGGTGCGGTCGGCCAGATCGTCGATGTCGCGACACAGGGTGCCGTAGGTCGTGATGACGACCTCGTGCTGGTCGATCCGCGCCAAGTCCCGGCCGGGGCCGTGGTAGGCCAGAACGCGGAGCTTCGGCGCGAAGCGGGCCGCCTCGGTGACCCAATTGCCCAGCAGGCTGCGCGGCACCACCACCAGAGAAGGCACATCGCTCCGCAGGGTCGCGGACGACGCCTCGTCTCCCCGGACCGGCTCCGACGAAGGCGCGCTCCGCGGCGCCGCCAGCAGCGCCAAGATCTGCACCGTCTTGCCGAGCCCCATATCGTCAGCCAGGCAGCCACCGAGGCGGAGGAAACGCAAGGCATGCAGCCACGCCAGGCCGTTGCGCTGGTAGGGGCGCAGAGTCCCCCTGAAGTCCTGCGGCTCGGGATGCGGCGGCAGCTCGTCGAGCTGACGCAGGCGCCGGCGCAGGCCTTCGAAGTCGGCGTCGACCTCGGCCTCCTCCCCCCCGAGCAGAGTATCGATGAGAATTGCGTGGGCGGGTAAGAAGCGCCAAGCCTCCTCCCCGGCCTCACCCAGGCGGGCCAGCGGCCCGTAACGCTCGAGCCATTCCTGCGGCAAGAGGCCCAGGCTGCCATCGTCGAGGCGGATCAACTGCTCCCGGCGACGGACCGTTGCCAGGAGCTGCGGCATCGGTACCAGGAAGCCCTCGGCACCGGCGCCCTCCTTGCTCTCGCCCTCGCCCTCGGCGAAGCGCACCTCGCCGCCCATCTCGAGCCAGTCGATGCCGGAGCGCACCCGCAACCGTGCGGCGACCGGCGGCCGAACCCTCTTGCCTTCGGCCTCGACGACCCAGCCCGACGACAGAAGCGCAAAGACGAGATCGGCGAAGCCCTGCAAGCCGATCTCGAAACGCCCATCGCTGGGTCCTTCGCTGGCGCCGAGCTCGAGCAGCTGGCCGGCCGCCATCTCCTCCGCCTCGTCGTCGCGCCGCAGGACGCGCTGCCTTGGCCGATCAACCAGAAAGAGCCGGTCGTCGTCGGCCGCGATTCGCCGCCCGCCGTAGTCGAAACGCAGCTCGCCGACCAGGGTTTCCGCGGGTGCCTCCTCGTCCCTCACTCCACCCAGCCGCGCAGGCGCACGCACCACCAGCCGCGGCGCCGGGGCCAGCCGCACCTCACGGAGCGGCCATTCGTCCGGCATCTCCACCGGCGGCCGGGAGGGCAGGTTCCACAGCTGGTCCAGCATCTCGTCGAGTTGGGCGACGGACACTCGGATATCACCGTCCTCACGCAGCTGCCAGATCCACGGAAACAGGCCGCCGTCGTCGAACGGCGCCAACACGTCGCCTTCCAGTAGACAGCCGTCGATCAACAGCTCCGGCGTCCCCACCGGCCGGCTCTCGTCGCCGCGCCGTAGGCGCCCGGTGAGGCGCACCTGATCTTCCTCGTCCGGCACCCGTTCGACCGCAACACTGAAGGCCCACGGCGCACCGCCCTGCCACGTCAGCACCTTACGCGGCAGGCCCTGCGCCGGGCGCCCCGGCGAGCGGTAGAAGCGGCCCGTGGCGCTCAGTCGCGGCAAAAGGCTGCGCAGCAGCATGGTGGGAGCGAAGCTACGGTGCTTAGCCGGCGGCAGAGTGACGTAACGCCGACTCTGATCGCGCATCTGCGAAGCGATCGCCCCCAAGAGCGCCACGATCTCGCGGTCTTCGTCGCGCGGCCAGCGCTCGGCATCGGGCACATTCAGCGGGTAGGCAGTCAGCCGCCCCCAGGTGTTGTCTGCCTTGCGCCGCTGCTCGTAGACCTCGAGCACCACGATCTGCGCTGCCCGGCTATCGTCCACATTGAGCCGGTACCAGGCCCGCCGGTTCTGCCAGAGGCCTTCGCCACGACCGTCGAGGAGCCGACGCGGGGCGGCACTCGCCATGCGCAGGGTGTTGAAGGCTCGCCGCCACGCCTGCCCATCTTGGGGTGCCGGCCGACCCGAGTCGTCGTCGCGCTGCGCCATCATCGATCGACTGGCCGAAAAGGGAGGCGCTCAGTCCTCCACCCGGACACATAAGCCAAAGATCGACTTCGCCGTCACCCAGCCGTTGATCCGACCGCGGTTGTTGCCGATCTGGAACTGCGGGCCGCGAATCGCCTTCACCAGATGCAGATACTCCGTGCCCCGCACCTTGCACAGCACGATGTCGCCAACC
>JBCCGX010000638.1:0-6152 GCA_039029035.1 Acidobacteriota bacterium
CAAGACGCCTTGCGACCAGCCGTCGGACACGATGTGATGCAGGTTGACCAGCAGGGTGTGCCGGTCGGCGCTCTCCGCCAAGAGTCGGATGCGTAGCAGCGGGCCGCGGGCGAGGTCGAAGGGTTGGCGGGCTTCGGCGGCAGCGAGGCGGTGGGTCTGAGCCCTGCGATCTTGATCTGACAGAGCGCTGAGGTCGATCAACGCGAGGTCGGGCAGCCTCGGCGGCTCGACGATCTGCTGCACGGCATCGTGCGGGCCGGGCTCATCCGGAGGTGTCGGCGCGTCATCCGGCGGCGGAGTGCCGTCGATGGCGGCAAAACGACAGCGCAGGGTCTCGTGGCGTTCCACCAGGTCGGCGAAGCTGCCGGCCAAAGCGGCGACGACGAGCCGCCCTCGGATCTTGACCGCCGCCGGCAAGTTGTAACCCGCGCCCACCGGCGCCAGGCGATCGAGGACCCACAACCGCTGCTGGCCGAAGGACAGGGCGAACCGGCCGCCACCGTCGGCGTTGCGGGGTAGCGTCTCGAGCGCCGTCAGCTCCCGGCGCGGCTCTGGCGCCGGTAGCGGCTCCGCCTGCTGCCAGAGCTCCGGCTTCTCGTAGCCCAAGTCGGCCGCCAGGGGCCAGCTCAGCGATTCGCTCAAGAAGTCCTCGTCGTAGATTTCCTGCCAGCGCCAGGCGACCCGCGGATCGATGGCGCGATGCTGGTGGAATTTGACGTCCCCCAGCATCTTGGCCAGGGGATGGATACCGTCGGTCATACGGTTCTCGGGATCGCTGTAGGGCTCGAGCATCCGCGGCTGCATTTCGACTCCCAAGAAGTCGCAGAGCCCGCTGATCACGGCGTCGGGATGGGTCACCAGCTCTTCGAAGCGGACCCGGTGCTGGCGCTCGGGTGGGATTTCTTGCAGGAACTGCAGGATGTTGCGATGGCAGACGTTCCACATCAGCTCGCCGAGCTGCGGCGGCGTGTAGGGGTGCTCGTAGCGGAAGAAGAGCTCGTCGATGCGCGCCTTCTCGAACGAATTCACCATGCCGCAGGGGTGGCGTAGGAGGTGGATGAAGCGGGTCTGCTCGAAGTCGCGCTCGGCACGCCGCAAGACCTCGAGATCGAGGGCGTAGGCCGGCGTCTTGTCGATCAGCAGGCGACCCTCGAGGCGTTCCTGTAAGGTGCGGTAGAACGCTTTGCTGGACATGCCGCTGGCTTCGCAGGCCTCCACTGTTCCTCTTGCCGCCTCGGCGTCGCAATCGTCGATCTCCATCACCGCTCGCAGGAGCCCTTCGAGCCAGAAACTGTAGCGACCGGAGAAGGCGTCGCGGCGCTCCGCCAGGGTGTTGAACGACAAGATGTCGAGCTCCGGCGGGGCAAAGAGGTCGGGGTGGCCGGCCAGCATCACCCGTAACAGAGTGGAGCCCGAGCGCGGCGGCGAGAGCACGAAGACCGCCGGCGGATTGGGCTCACTGGGCTCGGCTGTGAAGGGCTCGAGAGGCTCGATGAGCTCGAGGACTCGGCGCAGATCACCCTCGCCGATCCGCTCGCTCGCGGTGTCGGCGGTGGCTTGCGGTTCGTCCGTCAGGGTGAGGGAGTCCGCGCCGAAGCGCTTTTCGACCGCCGCCGGACAATGCTGGCTCAGGTAGCGGCCAAAGCCGGCGACGGTCGGCGAGTCGAACAGGGCCACGACATAGACGTACTCGCCGAGCTCCGCCTCCAAGCGATTGATGAAGCGAGCCCCCTTGAGCGAGTCGCCGCCGAGCTCGAAGAAGCCGTCATGCAGGCCGATGCGCTCGACGCCCAGGATGTCCTGCCACACCTCGGCCAGGTAGCGCTCCATGGCATGGCTCGGTGGCACGTAGGGCGTTTCCAGATCAGGACGGTCGCTGCCCGGCGGTGGTAAGGCCCGGCGATCGACCTTGTCGTTGCGGGTCAGCGGCAGGGCGTCGAGGAAGACGAAGGCTGCCGGCACCATGAACTCGGGCAGGTGCTGTGCCAGGTGGCTGCGCAGCGCACTGAGGGCGAGAGGGGCCGAGGCGTTGCCGCGCTGCTCGTCCGCCCCAGCCACCACGATGTAGGCCACCAGGCGTTGCTCGCCCGGCCGATCCTCGCGCAACAGCACCGCGGTGTCGTCGATGCGAGGGTGCCGGCGCAGCGCCTCTTCGATCTCTCCCAGCTCGATGCGAAAGCCGCGCAGCTTGACTTGATGATCCACCCGGCCGCCGAACTCCAACCGGCCGTCGGGCAAGTGGCGGACCAGGTCGCCCGTACGGTAGAGGCGCTGCCCCGCCGTGTCGCTCAAGGGATCGGGAACGAAACGCTCGGCGGTGGCCGCGGATCGCCCGTGGTAGCCGCGGGCCAGACCGTAACCGCCGATTCCGAGCTCTCCGAGGGTGCCCACCGGCACCGGCCACAGGGTCGGGTCGAGCACGTGCAGGGTGGCGTTGGCCAATCGGCGGCCGATGGGCAGGCGGTGCCCGACGGGTTCCCGCGAGTGCATCTCGAAGCGTTGAGCGGAGCACAGGATGGTGGCTTCCGTCGGGCCGTAGACGTTGTACAGGCGCGACGCCGGCGAGGCTCGGCGACGCCAGCGCGAGAGCTTCTCGGGTGAGGGGCTCTCGGCACCGGTGACCAGGATCTCGAGGCACTCGGGCACTCGATGATCCCGCGCCTCCAGCTCGTCCACCATCTGATGCCAGTGTGAGGCCGGCACGTTGAGCTTGGTCACTCCTAAGCGACCGCACTCGGCCAGCATGTCGGCTGGACTCAGGCTGCGGATCTCCGGGCTCAGAACCACCGTCGCACCGCAGGCCAAGGGAGCGAAGATCTCTTCGCCCGCCACGTCAAAACTCAGGGAGACGAATTGCAGCTGGCGATGCCCCGGCCGCAGCTCGAAGAGCTCGACCATCGCCCGGACGCGTGCCACCAGGGTGCGGTGCTCCACCATCACTCCCTTGGGGCGGCCGGTGGAGCCCGAGGTGTAGATCAGATAGACCGGGTGGTCGGGCCGGGTGGCGGCGCTGGTCGCTCGATCCTCCACCGGCGCACCCGCCGTCAGGGCGGCTTCAGTGTCGTCGAGGGTCACGGTGCGCACACCACTGGGGCGAAAACGCTGACTCAGGTCACCGTGGGTGAGCACCAGGCGGGCGCCTGAGTCGGCCAACATGAAGTCCAGGCGTTCCTGGGGATAGGCCGGATCGAGGGGCAGATAGGCCCCGCCGGCCTCGAGCACGGCCAGCAGTGCTACCAAGGCGCCGAGGGAGGATTCGGCGCATACCGCCACGATCTGCTCCGGTTCGACGCCTGCGCCGCGCAGGTGCTGGCCGAGGTGCCGAGTTCGGCCGACCAGTTCCCGGTAGCTCACCTCGCGGTCGCCGATGCGGACCGCGGGCGCTTCCGGTGTGCGGGTCGCCTGCGCCGCGATGAGCTGGTGGATCGTCGAGTCACCCAGCGGTTCGCGGTGGCTGTCGTTCCACTCCGTTAGCAGCTGGTGGCGCTCCGATGCGGTCAGTACTTCGAGACGATCGATGGGAGCCGTCGGTGTGGCGGCGAAGCGCAGGAGTAGTGTTTCGAGCTCACTGAGTAATCGGTGGATCGTGGTGCGATCGAAGTGCTCGGTGGCGTAGGCCAGACGCACCGAGAGCTCCTTGCCCCGCGGCGAGATCGCCAAGGTCAGAGGGTAGTTGGTGCGTTGTACGAAGCCGGCAGAACCCACCGCCAAAGCCGTGGCATCGTCCTGTTTGCGTTCGAGCGGTAAGTTCTCGAACACCACCAGGCTGTTGAACAGGGGTGTCCCCGCGGCGACGTCGCTCCACTGGCGGATGTCGGCCAGCGGTGCCCACTCGTACCGCCGACTCTGTCCTTGCTGGGCCTGAAGCTGGCGCAGCTCGTCGGCGACGGGCTCCTCGGTCAGGGCGACGCGGACCGGCAGGGTGTTGATGAACAGGCCGATCATGCCCTCGACCCCCGGCAGATCGGCGGGTCGACCGGCAGTGGTGGCGCCGAACACGACGTCACGCCGGCCAGCGTAGCGGCTCAGCAGCAAGGCCCAGGCCCCCTGGAAGAGGGTGTTGAGGGTCACTCGCTCGCGCCGCCCCGCCGCTTCGAGGGCCGCTGTTGCCGGGGCCTTGAAGTCTCGGAAGACGCGGTCGTACTCGCTCTCCGGCGGACAACCTACCGGTTCGAGCTCGATGACGGTCGGTTCCCTGAAGCCGGCCAAGAGCTGACGCCAGTAGGCTTCCGCCGCTGATCGATCCTGTTTCTTGAGCCACAGAATGAAATCTTTGTAGGGCCGCGGACGCGGCAGCTCGAGGGCGTGGCCACGAACCTTCGCTTGGTAGAGCGCGAAGACCTCTTGCAGCACGAGACCCACCGACCAGCCGTCCAGCAGCAGGTGGTGGTGGTTCCAGAACAAACGATAGTCCCGCTCGCCGAGCCGCAGGAGGACGATGCGCAGCAGGGGGGCTCGCTCCAGATCGAAGCCGCGCTCGCGGTCGTTCGCCAGCAGGTCGGCGGCCTGGGCTTCCTGCTCCGCGGCTCCGAGATGGCGCCAATCCAGGCTTTCCAAGGGTAGCTCCAGCTGCCGGTGCACGATCTGCAGCGGCTTGTCGAGCTTCGTCTGCCAGTGAAAAGACGAGCGCAGGACCGGATGGCGATCAAGGGCAGTCTGCCAAGCTTGGCGGAAGGCGCCTGCCTCCAGATCGCCGTGCAGGTCGCAGTGGAATTGCGTCAGGTAGACGCCCGCGTCTCCACCATAGCGGCTGTGGAAGAGCATCCCCTGCTGCATCGGGGTGAGCTCGTAGACCGCTTCCAGGTTCTTTCGATTCAAGGGGAGTCCCCTTCGGGCAAGTCCAGGTCAGCCAGGAATTGTTCCAGGTCATGGTCCGAGAGATCGGCGCCCTCGGTGTCGAGCTCGTCCTCGTGGGCGGTCTGGGCGTCGAGTGCCGGGCTGCCGTTCCCGGCGACCGGAGTGCTTGCGGCGTCGGCCACCGGAGCCTCCAGCGGCTGAACTTCGGGTGCCAGGTCGGCGATCGTTTGATGCTCGAAAACGGCGGTCGCGGTCACCCGCAGCCCAACCTGCGCGAGGCGAGTGACCAGCTGGATCGCCTGAATGGAATCGCCGCCGAGCTCGAAGAAATTGTCGGCCGTTCCGACTTGCTCGACCCCGAGAAGCTCGCTCCAGATCTCAGCCAGGCGCTCCTCCGTCGCATCGCGTGGTGCCTGATACGGGGCGGCGCGATCGGGCTGTAGGCCGTCCGGCGTCGGCAAGGCCTGGCGATCGACCTTACCGTTGGCGCTCAAGGGCAAGGCCTCGAGGGCGACGAAGGCTACCGGCACCATGTAGCTCGGCAGCTTCTCGGCCAGGAATGGCGCCAGCTCTGCGGCGAGATCTTCAGCCGAAGGATCCGCCGCATCACCGTGGACCACGTAGGCCACCAACCGGCGCCCGGCGCGCGCTTCGCCCACCGCGGCCACGACACCTTCCCGTACCCGCGGATGGCGGATCAGGGCGGCCTCGATCTCCCCCAGCTCGATGCGATGGCCGCGGATCTTGACCTGGAAGTCCTCCCGGCCGAGGAACTCGATGTTGCCGTCGGCCAGATAACGACCGAGGTCGCCGGTGCGGTAGAGGATCTCGCCGGTGCGCGGATGGGTGACGAAGCTGTGCCGGGTCTTCTGTGGATCCTTCCAATAGCCCTTGGCCACGCCGATGCCGCCGATGTAGAGCTCACCCGGCACCCAACGCGGTCGTGGTCGCAGGGCCGGATCGAGCACGTGGAAGGTTTGGAGGTCCATCGGCTGACCGTAGGGGATGCTGTTCCAGCCGGGCTCGACCTCACCGATGGGGAAGAGGATCGACCAGATCGACGCCTCGGTGGCTCCGCCCAGGCTGATCAGCTCTAGGAAGTCGGCCTTGGCGTGCAGGGCCCGCAGGCGCTGCGGCAGGGTCACCGGGATCCAGTCGCCACTGAGCAGAACCAGGCGCAGAGGATTGATGCCGCCCGCATCACCGAGGCTGGAAAATTCCAGCAGCATCTCCATCAAGGCGGGCACGGAGTTCCACAAGGTCACGCCATGCCGCCGTACTTGCTCGGTCCAGTGCGCTGGGTCCCGCCGACGGTCGGCCGCCGGCAGAACGATCGTGCCGCCGGCCGCGAGCAG
>JBCCGX010000639.1:0-6135 GCA_039029035.1 Acidobacteriota bacterium
ACCGCCGAGCGCTGGCTGATCGAGACCGCGCGGCAATTGAAGCTCGCTGTGCCCGAAGGCTACGACGAGACCTACCAGACCCAGATGTACCGTGCTCTCGGGGTCGAGGCGCAGGATCGAGACCGCGATGGTGACGACCCTTACCAGAACATCGCCACCTTCCTCTTGACCTCCGATGCACTCTCGATTGTGCAGCTGTTGGGCGAGGTTCCGACGGACAGCACTCTGCAGCGCGATACCCTGAGCAAGAAGGTCCTGCCCTTGTGGGTCGAGGCCCTGGCCGCCGCTCAACTGCCGCAGGCGGCGCGCCAGGGCGATCTGGTCGCCATCGACGGCGACGAAGTGGAATCGGCCAAAGACTACGTTCGTCGAGCCTATTGCACCCACATCCTGCCCGACCGCCTGCTGGCACCGTCGGAGGCGACCGACGGTACCACCGAAGACATTGTCGACAAGGTGGAGCAAGCGCTCGAAACCTACCTGCCGATCGACGACCTGCCGGCGCTCGACAAGGACATCGCCAAACGCGGCCCGGTGTACGTGGTTCTCGGCCCGGCTCTGACCAGGGCGGCGGCGATCCAGCAGCTCCGCACCCGATACTCGCAGCTGACTTTTGTCGCCGTGGCCGGAGCCGATCCACGCAAACGCCTCGGCTCCTTGGCTGACGGTGCACTCCTCTTGCGCCCCAGTCTGCAGCCACGGAAAGAGCGCAGCAGCCGCCTTTTCCGCAATCGCCTGCAAGCCTACGTCAACGAAACCACCTGAAGCGAGACGATGTGAAGACCGACAAGAAATCTCTCCAGTTCGAGCCCCTCTTCGACCTGCGCAGCGCAGAGAAAGTAGAGCCCCACGACGCCAGGCAGCAGCCTGACCGACGGGATGGCGCGGTCTATCAGATGGCCCCGGAGCTCCACCTGGCGGTCGAGGTTGCTCTCGTAACTGGGCGCCCGCTGCTTTTACGCGGCGAGCCGGGAACCGGCAAATCGTCCCTCGCTGCCTACCTCGCCCGGCGCCTCGACTGGCGCTACTACGAGTTGGTCGCCACATCGGCCACCACCGCTACCGATTTGCAATGGCGCTTCGACGCCGTCCGACGCCTCTCCGATGCGCAGGGCGGCGGGGCGCGCGATGAGAGCGAATACGTGGAGCCCGGAGTGCTTTGGTGGGCGTTCGACCGGCCCACGGCCCTGCAACAGAGCAGCCCCGAGCCCAATAGCGATGACAACGCCCAACGCAACGCGCACCGTGCCGTGGTCCTGATCGACGAGATCGACAAGGCTCACCCTGACGTGCCCAACGCTTTGCTGGTCGCCTTGGGCTCGAATCAGTTGACCATCCCCTACTTACCGGATCCGATTCAGATCGACGCCGCAGCACCGCCGCTGGACCTGCCACGCGAGGCTTCGGTCAGCCGGGTCCTGGTTGTGGTGACGACCAACGAAGAGCGCGAGCTGCCCCGCGCTTTCATCCGCCGCTGCGTGACCTTCCGTCTACAGCATCCTGACGTCGGCGAGCTGGTGGACATCGCCAAGCTACATTTCGCCACCGTGGAGGCCAAGCTGACAGCTGGTGACGAGACCTTGGCCCGGGCAATCGCGAAGAAGGTCGTCGACCTGCGGACCCAGGCCGCGGCTGGCGAGCACAAGCCGAGCACGGCCGAGTTCCTCGATGCGCTGCGGGCCTGCCGTGGCTTCGTCGAAGTCGACGAGAAAGACCCGCGCTGGCAGCTGATCGAGCAGGTGACTCTGCGCAAGTCGGGGCGCGAGGGCGACTGATGCCCGATGCGGCAACCTCTCCCCCGCTGGCCGGACTGGCGGATCTGGTCCGTGCTGACCTGGCCCTGGCGCCGAACGCAGAGGCTCGCCAGGTCTTGGCGAACATGCTGGGCCTCTCTCTCGCCGCCCCGACCAGGCCGCAGCGCGTGGTGCCACCGCCGCTAAACGACGAGGACGAGGACCAGGACGAGACGACGAGGGAGCCCCGCGGCGACCATCCACTGGCCGTCGATCCCGATGACCTCGACCCGGACGTGGTGCGGCTCGAGCCCACCCAGGCTCCCACGCCGAGCACTCAGTACCGCGACCCAATCCCCGAGCGCCAGGCCCACCACTCACGCCCTGAGTTGCCCTTCACCCCTCTTCTGGCCGAGCGCACCGAAGCTGAGCTCACCATCCTGGTGCTCTCTTCCCCCTCACCCACCTCGGCCCTCGATATCGACGCTGCGGTGGGCCAGATCGCCCGCGCTCGCCCGCTGCTCGCCATCCCTCGGAAGACTGCGCCGGCGATCCTGCCTGGAGCTCAAGTTCTGGTCGACCTGGGTGAGCCCATGCAGCCCTTCCGGCGCGATCAGGAGGACTTCCTGCACCGGCTACACCAACTCGCCGGTGACTCAGCCAAGGTCCTTTACTACCGCGACGACCCGACCCTCGAAGCCGGTCCGACGCCACGGCGCTTCGGCTGGCAGCGCTACGCCCTGCCCGAGCCGGGGCGACCGCTGCTCGTCCTCAGCGATCTCGGCTGCGGTGTGCCGCGACGCTACGAAGTAACCCGAGCTTGGCTCGCCTTGGCGCGCCGCTTGCGACGACGCGACAGCCACCTTGTCGCTTTCGGGCCCCTGGAACACCGCCAGCTGGATCCGCGCCTGCGGCGCGCCGTGAGCTGGGTGACCTGGGACCGCGCCACCACCCGTATCGACGCCACCCGCCTCCGCCAGGAGCTCGCATGATCACCGCCCAGGATCTGGCCGACGCCGAGGCGACCCTGGCGCTCTACGAGCCCGATGGCGATCTCCTGCGCCTGGCGGAGCTGCTCTCCCCTGCCAGCCTGATCGACCCGCAGCTGATCCGCCACATGCGCCTGGCCCACGTGCGCGGGGCGAGCGTCCGGCTCGAGCAGGAGCTCTGGTTCAGTCAGCTGGTCCGCGCGCGCAGCGATCAGGGCATCTCCCTGCGGACGGCCGCCTGTCACCTCCTGCGCCGTCGGCTGCGCGGTCGCCTGGCCACCGACCGGTCTGTCGTCGAGGGCGCCCGCGAGCTAATGGCCGAGGTCCACAAGGACCTCTCACCCGTGCTGGTGATGGGAGAAACCCTCGCCTGGGCCGAGGTGTTCGACGATGCGGTGCGGCTGCGCAACGGCGCCGACGATTTGCTCGATGCCCTGAGTGCCGGCCGCGACGGGCTCGACTACTGGCTGGGACGCGCCTGGGACGGCCTGCCCGAAGCTCTCAAAGAGACTCCCGCCGGACGCAATCTGGCCCAGGTTGCAGTGATGCGCGGGGCGGAGATCGAAGCCCCGGAGGCCAGCGAGGTGGACATCTCGCGGGTTGCCCATCTGCTCGATCGCCAGCCGATCCTGCTGGCACGGAACGGCTCGCAGCTACGCTTCGCCGTGCCTCCGGCCGAAGCGACCCACCTCGCCGCGATCCCGGACACGGCGCCGCTGATTGTCGAAGTCGGTGTGCCTGGCAGCGGCGAGACCGCCTTCCAGCGTATCGAAATCCGCCCCGATACGCCGGCGATGGAGGTCGGTCACGGGGCCGTGATCCTGCGCTGCATCGACGGCACCGAGTACCGCCTCGAGCCCATCGAGCACTCGACCCTCTTCAACCTCGAGATGCTACCCGCCAACGAAGGGCTCTGCCTGATCCTGACCTACGGCGAGCCCGAGAATCTCGCCCGAGTGGTCGTCGACACCGGGCCCAACAAGACGGTCGCCAGCGAGCTGCGCGCACGGCTCGAAGAGGCCGCCTCAGCGAGCGAGATCGGCTCGGCGAACGTCGAGCTGCTGGTGGTCACTCACATAGACAGCGATCGCATTCGCGGTGGATTGACCTTGCTCGCGCCTGACAACGACGATCTGCCCCTGCACGACGTCTGGTTCAACGGCCCTCGGCACCTGCCGATGACCTCGGAGACACCCCCATGAGCTTTCTCCAAGGCGAGCGCCTGGCCGAGTTGCTGGAGCTCAGCCAGCGGCCGTGGAACGCAGCGTGGAATCACCAGGCCGCCGCTTTCAGCAACGAGCCGTCGACTACCAGCTTACCGGGCGGCCTACGCATCACTCTGCTCTCCCCGAGTCACGACGAGCTCAGGCGGCTGGCCAAGAAGTGGGACGACGCGCGACGCAAGATGGAGATGCGTCGCCAAGCCGAAGCGGAGGAGAAGCCGAGCTTCGAGGCGGCGAGCTTCAGCCTCGACGCCGAAGAGGCCGAAGAGGCCGAAGACGACGAGGCACCGCCGGAACCAGTGCGCAAGAAGGCGCCCAAGCCCCCCAAGGAACGTACCAGCCGTGACGTCGAGTGGCTGGCGCAGCGCCCGTTTCGCACCGATTCGTCGATTCCCAACCTCTCCAGCATCGCTTTCCTGGCTGAGCACGAAGGCACCGCGGTCCTGATCGGCGGCGATGCGCGGGCCGGTCGACTGGCGCGCTCGATCGCAGCTCTCCTGGCCCAGCGCAGCCTGAAGCGCCTGCCCCTGGATGCCTTCGTCGTGCCCCAGGCCGGCAGCCAGCGCAATCTCTCGATCGAGTTGCTAGAGCAGCTCGACTGCCGACGCTATCTCTTCTCCACCCACGGCAAATACCACCTACCGGATCGCGTCACCGTCGCCCGCATCCTGGTCCACGGCCGGCCGAGTCGAGGCGCCGGTCCCCTCCTCGTCTTCAACTACCGTTCCGAGGCCAACGAGGTCTGGGAGTCACAGGAACTGCAGAAGCAGTACCGCTACCGCGCCATCTACCCGCCGCCGAACGAGGAAGGGATCAAGGTAGCTTTGCGCAGCTCTTAGGTCCGCGACTGGTCGAATAGCCGACGTCGAGTTACCGTAGAGCGACACAAGAGAAGGAGATCCCATGGGCCTGTTCGACAATCTGCGGCACGAAACCGTCGACATCATCGAGTGGCTCGACCACACCCGAGACTCCCTGGTGTGGCGCTTCCCGCGTTACCGCAACGAGATCAAGAACGGTGCCCAGTTGATCGTCCGCCCGGGCCAAGTGGCGGTCTTTGTCCACCGCGGCGAGCTGGCCGACGTTCTGGAGCCCGGCAGCCACCGCTTGACCACCGACAACCTGCCCCTATTGAGCCGTTTGCAGGGTTGGCGCCACGGGTTCGAGAGCCCCTTCAAGTCCGAGGTCTATTTCGTCAATACTCGGCAGATCGTTGATCTCAAGTGGGGTACACCCAATCCGATCCCGGTACGTGATCCGGAGTTCGGCCCCATGCGTCTACGCGCCTTCGGTACCTACACCCTGCGCGCCACGGATCCGCGGGCCCTGCTGCGCGAGCTGGTCGGCACCGACGAGAGCTTCGAGGCCGACGAGATCCACGAGCTGATGCGCGGCTTGATCCACTCTAGCCTGGCCGAGGTCCTGGCGCGCAGCGCCATTCCGGCAATGGAGCTGGCGGCCAACTACGCGGCGCTCGGCGAGCAAGTACGTCAAGCCGTGGGCGAACAGGTCGACGATGAGTACGGCCTGGACGTGCCGACGCTCCTGGTGGTCAACATCTCCTTTCCGGCGGAGGTCGAGAAAGCCCTCGACGCGCGTTCGAGCATGAACGTCCTCGGCGACCTCAATCGCTACCAGCAGTATCAGCTGGGTCAATCGATGCCTCTGGCGGCCCAAAACAGCGGCGAGTCAGGCAACGTGCTCGGCCTCGGTATGGGGCTGGCCATGGCCCGCGGTTTGGGCGCGGCGCCCACCGCGACGGCACCCCAGATCGCCGGCCAGGCGCCCCCGCCTCTACCGGCGGCGCCGAGCTATTTCGTCGCGGTCAGTGGTCAGCAGCAAGGTCCCTACTCGCTGGAGCAGGTGACCGCCGCCCTCGGCCAGGGGCAAATCACGCCCGACACTTTGGTCTGGGCCCAAGGCATGGCGGCGTGGACCCCGGCGGCTCAGGTCCCCCAGCTGGCCGCTTCCCAGGGTGTGGCGCCGCCCCCCCTGCCGCCGGCTCCGGCCGGCGAGACCTCGGAAAGCTGAGCCGTGGACTGCATGAACTGCGGCGCACCGTTGCCGCCCAAGACCACCCGCTGCCCTTTCTGCCAGACCCTGAACGACGTCGATCTGCGGGGCAAGATCACCTTCCGACGCGGCACCACGAAACGCGACTGCCCGCGCTGCAACGAGGCCCTGAACGCC
>JBCCGX010000640.1:0-6119 GCA_039029035.1 Acidobacteriota bacterium
AACCTGAGCAAAGAGATGCTCGTTGCTTTCGAGGACTCCGCTGCCTTTGCCTCTCTCTCCGGTTACCACGGCGCCAACTTCACCCTCACCGGCACCGAGTCACCGGAAGAGATACCTGGGCTCGGCGTCGTCCCAGGTTACTTCGCCGTCCTCGGCGTCCAGCCCGCCCTCGGCCGGACCTTCGAGAACGCTGATCGAGTGCCTGGAGCCGAGCCGGTGGTGATCCTCAGCCATGGGCTGTGGGAGCGGCACTTCGGCTCCGATCCGCAGATTCTGGGTCGTACGATCACCTTGCAAGGTCTGGGGATCCGACAACGCACCGTGGTGGGCGTGCTGCCCGCCGGTTTCCAGCCGATGGGCCGCCCTAACGGACAGCTATGGACTCCTTTGGTCTTCGACCCGAGCAACCTGGACAACTTTCGCGACATGCTGTCCCTACGCTCGGTGGCCCGCCTATCGCCGGCGACGACCCTGGAGCAGGCGCGAGCCGAAGTCCGGACGATCGCCCGGCGGCTGCAGCAAGCTCAGCCGAACTACCACAGCGACGAGCAGGTCCGTACTGCCGACGTGATGCCGCTGCACGACCTCTTGACCGGCGGGGTCCGGCCGGCCCTGTGGATGCTCGCCGGCGCGGTCGGCTTCGTCTTGCTGATCGGCTGCTCCAACATCGCCAACATGCTCCTGGCCCGCTCCGGCGCCCGGCAGCGAGAGATGGCGGTACGCAGCGCCTTGGGTGCTGGACGGGCGCGTCTCTTGCGCCAGGTACTGACCGAGTGCACCCTCCTCGGCTTGCTCGGCGGTGCCACCGGTGTCCTTGCCGCGGCCTGGCTCGAGTCGGTCCTCGTTGGCAACCTACCGGCGTACGTTCCAAGGTCCGAAACGATCGGAATCGGCTTCGAAGAGCTCGCCTTCGCGCTCGCCCTCTCTCTGCTGGCGAGCCTGGCTTTCGGCATCCTCCCGGCGTGGCGCGCAACCCGGTCCGCCGCCCGCAGCGCGCTCAGTCAGGGCCAGAGAGGATCGACCGGACGGCGAGGCCAACGCTTGAATCAGAGCCTCGTGGTGGCTGAGGTCGCCCTCTCGGTCGTTCTCGTGGCCGGGGCCGGTTTGATGCTCAAGAGCCTGTGGCGCTTGCAACAAGTGGAGCCGGGCTTTACTGCCGACAACCTGTGGGCGCTGCGCCTCTCTCCGACGGCGGAGCGTTACGCTGCAAGCGAGTCTTTGAGCGCCTATTACCAGGAGGTTCTGGCGCGCCTCGAAGCCGAGCCCGGGATCGTCTCGGCGGCGGCGATCAACCTGCTGCCGATGACCACTGCCAACCTGGGCTTCGGCTACACCACCGAAGATCAGCCCGAGACGCCGCAGATGGTCAGCATCCGAGCCGTCACGCCCGGCTATTTCCGGACCCTCGGTGTGCCGCTACTCAGCGGTCGCGCGCTCTCGGGTGCCGATCGAGTGGGAGCAGCCGAGGTCGGCCTGGTCAACCAAGCCCTGGTCCGTCGGCACTGGCCGAACGAGGATCCCGTCGGCAAGCAGATCCGCTGGGACGACGGGTCCCCCTGGTTCACCATCATCGGCGTGGTCGGCGACGTCCACCAGCATCGCCTGGACCGACAGCCCAAGCCGGAAGTCTACCGTCCGCTGAGCCAAGCCTACGGCGAGATCCTGTCACCGGCGATGCACATCACCCTGCGCACCTCGGGCGACACCTCCGCGCTCCTGCCGGCGGTGCGCGCGGCGATCTGGACTCTCGACAACAGCGTGCCGATCTCGAACGTCGCCTCTCTGCGCCAAGTGATCGACTCCACCCTGAATGGCTCCCGCTTCCTCACCCAGTTGCTCTGCACCTTCGGCGCCCTGGCCCTGCTCCTCGGCGGCCTCGGCATCTACGGCGTCAGCGCCTACGCCGTCAGCCGGCGCACTCGTGAGATCGGCGTCCGCATGGCCCTGGGGGCCCGTCGCCGAGCCATGTTGCGCGCCGTGATGGCGCGGGCATTGCTGCCCGTCGCCCTGGGCACCGTCCTCGGCCTCACCGCCGCTCTGGCGACGACCCGGGTGCTCGCCAGCTCGCTTTTCGGCGTCAGCGCAACGGATCCGGCGACTTTCCTTGCCGTCGCCGCGGTCTTGGGTCTGGTCGCGGTCCTGGCCAGCTACCTGCCGGCACGACGGGCCGCCGAGGTTGATCCGGTCGTGGCGTTGCGCTCGCCGTAAGCTCGACCGACAGCGCGGCCGTGAGGATGAAGCGCGAACGCTCTGACGGATCGGCCTATTGGGCTCTCTGGACCGTTTTCAGGCCGAGCAACACAGCGGCACCGATCAGGAAGCTACCGGCCAGGCGATCGAGCCATCGGCGCGCCGGGCCGCGCAGCTTGGACGCCAGCCAATCCGCGCTGGCGCCATAGGAGAGGAGAAATGCCGCATCGATGGCAATGTAGGTGGCGCCGAGGATCAGCATCTGGGGCCAGAAAGCGCCCTCGCTGCTGAGGAATTGCGGAAAGAGAGCGGCAAAGAACACCACCGCCTTCGGATTGGCCGCCGAGGTGACGAAACCCTGAAGCCAAAGACGTTTGACGGACGCCGGCGGCGCCTCGGCCACCTCAGTCACCGGTCTGAGGGAGCGCCGGATCTGTTGCACACCCAGCCACACCAGATAGGCCACGCCACACCACTTGACGATGGTGAAGCCATGCCGAGTGGCGGTCAGCACCGCGGCCAGTCCGAGCCCGGCCGCCAGCATCTGCAAGACGTTGGCGGTCAAGTCGCCCGCCGCGGTGGCGATCGATCGGCGAAACCCGCTGGCCATGCTGTTCGACAGCATCAGCAGATGGCTCGGCCCCGGCGTGCTCATCATGACCAGCACGGTGGCGACATAAGCGATCCAGATCTCAGGATTCATGGGCACTAACCCCTCTTCGACCCAGCGTCGTTGAACAGACGGAAGACGGTATCAGATCGGGCCGCACATCTAGCCGTCCGCCAGATCCAGACGCTCGAGCAACTCGTCGAACCTGGGATCACTCCGCAGGGGATCGAAGAGGGGCTCGGCGCGGACGTCGACGATCACGGTGAGCCTGCGATCGATCGTCTCCTCCAGGCAGGCGAAGGCGAGATCGGTCTCACCGGCCATCGCATGGAGGTAGGCGGCGGAATAGGCACAGGCACCACAGCTGCCGGTCGACGCCGTCGTCGGAGCGCCCTGATCGTCCTCGCAGTAACGGCCATGGTGCTCGATGAACTCGGCCAGAGCAGCGGACGTCTGCTCGCTGGCCAGGCGCAGATAGCTCAGGTCTTTCGTCGAGTGTTTTGCCGATGCCGGGTCGATCCGAGCCATACGCTGGTGCTCCGCCGCGGCCCGTTCGAAGCGTCGTGTCAGATAGTAGACCCGTGCAGCGTTGTTGGCAGTCTGTAGCGAGAACGGATCGAGGCGGGTGGCGACCTCGACTTCGGCCACGGCCTCGTCGGCACGGCCGACGGACGCCAGGTACATGCCGTACCACTGGTGACCGAGGGCGTAGCTCGGGTCGAGCTCGAGACCTTTGCGGAAGTGCAGGTCGGCCGAGTACCAATCGAGCTCGAAGAGGTAGCGGATCATCGCCAGGGCGACGTGCGCTTCAGCCAGGTAGGGATCGAGACGCAGGGCGCGCAGAGCGGCCCGCCGCGCCTTGGGTACGACCTCGTCACGTGGCCTGGCCTTGGAGTCGGCAAGCAGCATGTAAGCGTCGCTCAGGCCGGCATAGGCTGGCGCATTGTTGGGGTCGATCGTCAGTGACTTCTGATAGAGGTCGACCGCGGCCAAGAGGTTGGCTTCCTCCGGCGCTTCCCAACGTCGGCGAAAACGCTCGCGACCTTGGAGGTATAGATCGTAAGCGTCCGGCGCGACCTGAGCGCGCTGCTCGAGGCGCGACAGGCGGATGGGCTGCAGACTCTGACGTATCGACCGGGCGATCGCCGTCGCGACTTCGCTCTGCAATGCGAGGATGTCGTCGAAACGACGCTCGTAGCTCTCGGCCCACAGATGGTCGTCGTTGCGGGCATCGATCAGTTGCACGGTGATGCGAACTTTCTCGTCGGCCCGCAGGACCGAGCCCTCGACCACGGCGTCTACGCCGAGCTCTTCGGCAATTTGCGGCAGCGTCCGGCGCCGATCCTTGTAGCGCATCACCGAGGTGCTCGAAATCACCTTGAACGAGTCGAGTTTGGCCAGGTCGGTGATCAGCAGGTCGGTCATGGCATCGGCGAAGTACTCTTCCCCCGGACGCTCGGCAAGATCACGCAGGGGTAGAACCGCCAGCGACTCGATGTCCGTGCCTGATCCGACGGGCGACCACCGAGCCAGTCCCCAGGCCGTGCCTAGCCCCATCATCGCCAACAGCACCAGGCCGACAAGCCAGCGGCGCAAGGGTCGTGAGACGATCGCTTGCTCCGCACCGGCAGGAACCCAGGGTGCGATGTCGGCGATCAGCCGATAGCCGCGTTTGGGAATGGTTTCGATAAAACGCGGCTCACGAGCATCGTCGTCCAGGGCACGCCGCAGATCCGACACGGTGCGCGGCAGCGACACCTCGGAGACCACGGTGTCCGGCCAAATCTCCGACAAGAGCTCCTCCTTGTCGACGACCTGACCGGGGCGCCGGGCCAGGTATTCCAGCACCGCCATCACCTTGGGTTCGAGATGGAGTTCAAGATCGCCCCGCTGCAAGCAGCCGGTCTGGGGTTCGACTGCCCACTCACCGACCCGGAAGCGCTGTCCGACATCCCATCTGACCGTCCGAGTCGACGATCCTCTCGACGCTTCCCCGCGGTGGATCGAGGCCGTCGTCATCGCGCCCTTCCCCACCACGTGGAATGCTGCGGTCCGCCAGACGTTGCGCTCAGCCATCGCCGATGCTGCAGGCAAATCGATCCGCCGCTTGCGCCACCAATTGCCGCTGCCGCGCCAGCAGCGGGGCAACACCACGTCGTCGTCCACCGGCTAGCCCGCGGCTCCGGGTCAGACATTGAACCTCGGTGCGATAACCACTGCATTCGAGCTCCCGTAGCTGCTCTCCGCTCATCTCGAACCGGCAAGCCCCCCGAGGTCGCGCTGCACAGGCCTGAGGAAGGTGCTCGTTGAACCAGGCCAGATGATCTTCCTCGTGCCGGTCGATACAGCGGTTGAGAAGCGTATCGCCGCTGCCGCGGCCGCGGCAAACCGTGAAACCTCCCTCACCATCACAACATACGTAGGCCGCCGAACCGTGTTGCGTGGCGCATGCAGAAGTCTCTGGAGGTGCTGCGGGCGCCATTGAATGTCCCGGTCGATCGGCGATCGGGCTCCCTGCCCCGAGAGCGGTGGCATAGGCTCCGAGAAGCGCCAGCAGGAGGCATGGAATGAGGCCCGAAAGGGATGCCCGGCACCACATGTTGCCAGGCTAGGATCGGGTGCCTCCCCAAGGCTTTCGGCAAAGTTGAAGCTTCCCTTCGGAAGGGTTTCGGACACCTATGGAAAGTCTTCGCTCAGCCGCCGGCCCTCCTTCTCGACCCCAACCATCGCGACACCTGGCGGCTCGCCCGGGACGAGCTGTCGACCCTGGGTTGCCAATCGATGGCCGCCAGCTCGACTGGGTAAGTAAGATGGCGACAGATGACCTGGTGCCGCCGGTTCATCATCGCAGTGAGCGCGTCGCCATGCATGCCTCTGAAACATGACGACTTTGCTCGATCCAGACCGACACGCCTTTCAGCAAGTAGCCAACGCCCTGCCAACGGGCTGCAGGCACCAGCATCCCCAGCGGGAATTGTCGAGACTCTTCGCCAGGGTGCCGATCGGGAAGCAAGCGCCCGGCGGCTCTTTCGACGTTTCCATCCCCTGGTGTTTCACTTCTTTCGTCGCCGAGGCTTCGGTATCGAACAGAGCCAGGACCTGACACAGGAAACCTTTCTACGCGTCTTCGAGGCGTTACCTGCCTTCCGCGGCGAGTCACGGTTCGAGACTTGGCTGCTGCGGATCGCACGCAACCTCCTGGCCCAAGAGTTGCGTTCACGCCGAGTGGCCAAACGACGCGGCCAGGAGGTCTCCCTCGATGACATCCAGCGACCGGTCGAGCTCCGCGACCGGGCCTCGACGCATGGAGCGCTCACCC
>JBCCGX010000641.1:0-6088 GCA_039029035.1 Acidobacteriota bacterium
AGCTTGTAGGATGGTGGCATCGAGCGAAAAGCGGCGATCAGATCTTCGACGCGTTTTTCCGGCACCAGGCGCCCGATGAAGACCACGTAACGCTCCGCCTCCAGGCCGAAGGAGGCCAGCAGGTCGTGGTCTTGCGAGACGAAGAGTCGCTCTACGCCGTTGGGGATGTGGGTCGTGGGGCGTTGATATTGACGCTGGAAGTACTCCTGGAGCTCCTGCGACACCACGATCATCTCGTCGGCGTGCCGTGCCAGGAGCCGTTCCGCTGAGCGTAGGGCTTTGGCCCCGGCACCGCGCCACTTGGCCCGTTGCCAGTCGAGCCCCTGGACCGTCGACACGATGGGGATTTGCGAGAATCGCCGAATCCAGGCACCCAGGCCCGGGGCCAGGGCATGGAGGTGCAAGACGTCGTAGTCGCCCCGGGTCAACGCGTGGGCCAGGCTGAGGCCGATGTGGGATAGGGTCTCGACCGATTTGAGATAGATCGGCGGTAGGTTCAGCCGGTGGATCCCGTGGTAGTGCTCCTCCGGGCGCTCGACGTAGCGCTTGCGGCTGTAGACCGTGATCTCGTGCCCGCGGCGCGCCAGATCTCGATACAGGCTTTGGGCCGACGTTTCGAGCCCGCTGTAGTTGCTGGGCACACCGCGCAGCCCGATGGCTGCGATGCGCAGCTTGCGGTTCGGCTCGAGCCCTTCAGGCGGCTGAAGAACCTCTCGTCGAGCCGAGCGGGCCGTCGAGACCGCCGCGAGAGAGTTCGTGGGTTGGACCGAAGCTTCGCTGGACCTGGCTGCGATCGACGCCATGGCGTACCTCCAATGCTTTGCAATACAGAGCCACTAGCTGTTGGTAATGGACCTGTGGACTGAATCGTTGGACCGCTTGCTGCCTCGCGGTGTGACCGAGCTGGTGAAAGAGCGCATCGCTGTCCCACACCCGCTGCATCGTGTCTGCCAATTCGTTGCTGTTGCCGGGCTCGAAGAGCAGCCCCGTGACACCGTCTTCGACCACCTCGGGTAGACCGCCGATGCGCGAGGCGATCACTGGTAGGCCGTAGCCCATGGCTTCGCCGCAGACGATGCCGAAGACCTCGAACCACACACTGGGCACGACCAGGGCTCGCGCGGCACCGTAGAACGCCGGCAGCTCGTGGCGCTCGAGCTGCCCGACGAACCGCACGTTGGCGGGCGCGCTGCGGACCAACTGCGGCATCAGCGAGGGATCGCCGGCGATGCGCACCGGCACGCCGGTCGCACGGGCCGCTTCGAGCAGGGTCTCGATCCCTTTCTCGCGGCTGATCCGCCCGACGTAGGCGATGTAGTCGCCCGTGGGGCGGCCCGGATCGTCGGCCGGGATCTCCACCATATTGCCCAGCACTTCGATCCTCTCGGCGGGATAGCCGCCCTTGACCAACTGCTGTTTGGCGAAGCGGGTCGGGGTCAGGAAGAGAGAAACGGTGTCGCGGATCTGCCCGTGGTAGCGGGCCACCATGTCGCGTGCCGCGTAGGCGACGCTGAGCAAAAGATTCCCGCGGCAGTTGTGCAGGGCGCAGCGCAGCTCGTTGCCGCCCAGGCAATCTTCACAGGTAGCCCCTCGGCGCAGATGCTGGGCCGTGGGGCAGGTCAGTTTGTAGTCGTGGCATGACAGGACGACTGGGACCCTCGCTTGGTGACAGGCTTCCAGGACCGACGGTGACAAGAGGGGGTACAAGTTGTGAAAGTGGGCGATGTCCGGCTGCCTGTGGCGCAGGATGCGCGCCACCTCGGCTCGCGCGGTGCGTGAGCTCAGGCATTGCCGGAAGGCCGAGAGTTTGTCGCCGAAAGTCGTGATGTCGCGGTTGTCGCGTTGCACCACCGCGACCTCGTGGCGCTGAGCCCGCAGCAACTCGACCGTGGTCTCGAACATCACTTCGCTACCGCCGCGATGGGCGTGGTAGTTGTGGCCCTGGAGCACTTTGAACGGGCGCTGCGAGCTGGGTTGACGTAAAGACATGGTTCGGCCCTTGCGGATCAACGGGCGGCGAGCGCGACGTGCGATGGTTGCAGGTTGCGATAGAAGGCCATCGACCGATGGGCGGTCTCCTGCCAAGAAAAAGTTTGACGTACCGCGGCCATTCGGCTGCGCATGCTGTGCTGTAGCGCTGGCGAGGCGAGGAGGTAGCGCAGCTTCTCGGCCAGGGCGAACGAGTCGCCCGCCGGTACCAGGGCGACGCCGAAATGTTGCGCGAAGCCCGCCGGGGTCTGTGGCCCCTCAGTGGTCACCACCGGCAGCAGGTGTGCGATGGCCGCCAGCAGGCTGGTTCGATTCGACCGCGCGCCGCGCACGTAAGGGAAAACGGCCGCATCCGCTGCGTGCATGCAGTGCGAGACCTGCTCCGCGGGCAGTTTGGGCAAGATGACGACCGACCCGTCCCGGAGGCCGCCTTCGAGCGACTGGCGAATGCCTTGCGCGTGGCGCTCCAGCCAAGCGTTCCCCGGCTCGAAGCCGCCGACCACCAACAGGCGCGAAGCCATGCCGGTCTGCCGCAGATGCTTGACTGCCGCCACCAGGTCGGGGAAACCCTTCAGCGGCTCGATGTTGCCGAAGTACAGCACGACTGGCTCGTCGCCGCCGATACCCGTTTCTCGCCGCCACTCGCTGCGCTGGGTGACGCTCGTGGGAACCGGTAGGATGGTGGGCGCGGTCGGGATGCAGTCCAGCGCCGGGCGAGTGATCCAGCTCCATCGCCGCAGATAGGCCAAGTCGGGCGGATCGACGCAGAGGACGCCATGGCTCGCCGCCAGCATCGGCAAGATCGGGATTCGGGCGCGCCATCGTTGAGCCCGGACTTCGTGCAGGGTCAGGACCAGGCGACAACGTGGCCGACGGGCGCGTAGGTAGGCCGGCAGAAGATTGACCATCGGGCGCCGCCGCATGCCGAAGCCACCGTATTGAATATGAACCAGGGTCTCCGGGCCTAGCTCGTCGATGACCGCCAGCACTTTGCGGATCTCTGAAAAGTTCCAGTTGTCGATCACGCGGCGGACATCCACCCCAGAGGAGGCGGTCTCGGCGTCGGTCGTTGACTCGGCTCTGGGCGCTGTCTCGCCGGATACTGGTTCGCCGGACGCCGTGTCGCTTGACACCGTGTCGCGGCGCGTCAGCACCGTGACGTTCGAGCCGCTGGCGGCGAGCTCCTGGGCGAGGTGTGCGGTGTAGTCGCCGATACCGCAGAATTTCGGTGGATACTCACCCACGATCAACAGCACGGGGGGAATCTCGCGGCCCGCACAGCTCGGGGCAGTTTGGCCGAAGCTGGTTTGGTGGGCGTCGGTTTTGCCGAAGCCGGTTGGATGGCCGCCGGTTCGATCGAAGATGGCTTTGTCGACGACGGTTCGATCGAATTCGGTTGGATCGTAGAGCGCCCGATCGAAGGCAGAGGTGTCGAGGGGCGGCGTCAGCGCGGTGTCGTAACGCATGCGGTGGAACCCTCCTGTCTCGGGTCGTTGCCCGGCCGAATGAAAGCGAGATGCGACACGGCGATCATGAGGATGAAGCTCTGGTGCGTCGCCAGGACCGAGCCGGATTCCAGAATGCCGTGCAGCATCGAGAACACCAGCAGCGCGGCCAACAGGGCGTAGCCGAGATCGCGGGTCGCCCGATACCGGGCGATCGTGCCGAACAAGGCGCCGAGCAGCACCAGCACGAACAGGGTGAAGCCGACCAGGCCGAGCTCCAACAGCACGGTCACATAGCTCGAATGCGCTTCGCCGACCCCCCAGTGCTGGCTACTGGAGATCTCGTCGATGCGCTGTTCGGTCCAGAACGTCTGGTAGCCGTAGCCGGTCAGAGGCCGATCGGTGAGATAAGACAGTGACTCTTGCCAGATCGGTACCCGTGAATTGTCCGCGTCCTGCCGGTTGAGGTGCGCGATCTTTTCCAGCACGGGCTCGGTCACGTCGGCGAACAGTCCGGCCAGGCACCCTAGGATCACGACGGCGCCGAGCAGCACCAGCCGCCGGCCGGGCCGGAGGCACAGCCACCCGAAAGTGAGCAAGGCCAGGCTGGCGCTGACGAACGAGGTTCGCGATTGGGTCAAGAGCAGAAAGACGAAGCCCAGCGCGGCACCGCCATAGAGCAGAGCCCTGTGCCGCTGCGCGGCGCCGGCGCAGGCGACACCGGAAAGAGCCAGCAGGCCGCAGTTCACGCCCTGATTATTGGGATGCAGCGTGCCGGCGAACCGTTGATCGGCGGCCAAAGGCTGGAAGACCCCCAAACCGATTTCGGCGCCGATGCCCAGCAGCAAATAGGTCGAACAGGTGCCGAAGATCCACCACCGCAGGTGATCGAGGGTGCACCGCTTGCTCACCGCCGCGGCCCCCAGGCACAGGGCGCTGAAGATGATCAGCCGCTTGCCGGTCAGCCAGAGCGTGTCCGACCACAGCACGCTGGCCACGGTCCACGCCGCCAGCAATAGCACGAGATAGCCCAGGAGCCCGTGGATCCTGAGCTCGAAGCCACTGCGGTGGACACAGCCGTAGATGCCGAAGGCCGCCAACAGAAGGAATCCCGCGCGGCGCGAGGTATCGCCTTCCGCCACCTGGTCCAGCAACTGTTCCTGCGAGGCGTTGATCTCGTCTCGGTGTTCCGACGCTCGATTCCAGTCGTGCTGAGCGAGCAGGAAGGGCACCATGAGCAGGCACAGAAAGACCTTCCAAAGCACCTCCTCCCGGCCTCGGCGGGGATCCAGCGGCATGCCAGCCGGCGACGTCGCCATGGCGTAGCTCATCGGGTGGCCTCGGTCGGTCGGGAGCGCGATAGCCACAGAAAGGCCATCGCCTTGATCAGCGAAGCCACCGTGTTGGTGAGCAACATGCCATAAGCCGCGCCCAGCGGTCCCCACTGCCAGGTCATCCAGGCCCCTGCGGTCAACAGGATCCCCAGCGCGATGGCGTTGGCCAGCAGGTCCACCTGCGCTCGGTCGATGCTGAACAGGGCTCTGCCGAAGGAGAACCCTGCGGCACCGGCCAGGAGAGCCGCGCCCAGGACCGCGACCAGCTGTTCGTGGCCGGCATACGGGTCGCCATAGCAGAAGACCACCACCAGGCCGCCGAATAGGGCAAGGCTTGCGGCGTAGGGCAGCGCGAGAGCACAGAAGGCGCCGCTGGCTCGCACCGCCAGCCGGCGCAGCACCGGAAGGCCTCCCTGCGCGTAGGCGTCGGCCAGTCTCGGTGCCAGGTAGTTTTGCGCCCCCGTCACCGGCGGCACGATCAGCGCGGCAATGGCGAAGCCCGCCGCCCATACGCCGGCCGCCGCGATGCCGCCGGTCCAGGCGACGATCCAGGGATAGAGGTTGACGGTCAAGGCATGGAGCAACCCGCTGACGAAGGCGAAGCGGGCGAGCTGCCAATGCTGGTCGAAGTCGCGCACGGCTTGCCGCGGGCAGACACGCAGCGTGTTGTGGTTGTGCCAGCACCAGGCGAGCGCCGCCAGGCCGCTGGCGACGCCGATCGCAGCAAAAGCCGTGCTCGGCGTCAGCCGTCCGGTCGACGCCAGCCACAGGAGACCGCCCACCTGGAGCGCACCGACGGTCGAGTCCATGGCCAGCGCCGAGCCCATCTGCAGCCGCGCGAAGCACATCTGTCGGGCGTACTCCTTGAACAGCTGGACCACGACCACGCCCGATAGGATGCCGATGATCGGGCTCAGTCCGGCGGGACCGAGGTCGGCGGCCGTTGCGAGCAGCAAGCCGAGGGCCACCAGGCCACAGAGCACGGCCAGGTAGATCAACGTATCACCGTCATGTCGCGCCAGCGTTGTGTGCGAGAGCAGCGGCCGGCGCACGACGTAGGGGGCGGAGATCAGCGAGATCATCAGACCGTTGCACAGCAGCAAGAGGCTGAAGGCGAGCATGAACAGACCGAACTGTTCCTTGCTGCAGGTGCGTCCGACCAGGACGCTGGTCGCCAATGTGGTGCCGCTCACCACCGCCTGATCCGCCAGGGCGGTGCCGCCCTGCTGCAGCCAGCCGGCTCCCGGGAGACTCTGCCAGCGCGCCGGCCGAGCCGGCAGAGCCGTCGCTGCGCCCTCCGCAGGCATCACCCGTTGGAAG
>JBCCGX010000642.1:0-6075 GCA_039029035.1 Acidobacteriota bacterium
ATCTGGCGGACGTCGCCTATACCCTGCAAACCGGCCGAGGGCGGTTCGCTTATCGTCGGGTACTGGTGGCTACCGATCGAGCCGAGGCGGCCGAGAGCCTCAGCGGTGGCGAGCCAGGCCGTTTGTTGAGCAGCGCGCCGCGGCCGGAGGATTCGGGCAACGAGTCGCCCAGGATCGTTTTCCTTCTGCCCGGCCAGGGTGCCCAGTATCCGGGGATGGCGAGCGAACTCTACGAGCACGAAGCCGTCTTTCGCCACGAGCTCGATCGCTGTGCACAGACTCTCCAGCCGGAGCTCGGGCTCGACCTGCGCCAGCTCCTGTTGCCGGGCGAGGGGGCTGGCGAGGACGCCGCCCGTCAGTTGCGTCGCACCGCCTTGGCTCAGCCGGCGATTTTCGCCGTCGAATATGCCCTGGCCAGGTTGTGGTCGAGCTGGGGTATCGAGCCGGCGGCGATGGTCGGCCATTCGATCGGCGAGTGGGTCGCCGCCTGCCTGGCCGGGGTCTTCGAGCTGCCGGATGCGCTGCGGCTGGTGGCCCTGCGCGGGCGCTTGATGCAAGATCTGCCGACCGGCTCGATGCTGGCGGTGGCCCGTCCGGTGGCCGAAATCGAGGCATTGCTCGGCCGCGAGATCTCCATCGCAGCGCTCAACAGCCCGACGGCCTGCGTCGTGGCGGGGCCGGACGAAGCGATCGCCGCGCTCGAAAACCGGCTGGCGGAGGAGTCGATCCGCGGCCGGCGCTTGCACACTTCGCACGCCTTCCACTCGGCGATGATGCAGCCGGCTGTCGCACCGTTCGCCGAAGCCGTTGCCGAATGCCGTTTGTCGGCGCCCCGCGTTCCCTTCGCCTCCAATCTGACAGGCGAGCCGATCACTGAGGCCCAAGCGATCGACCCCAACTACTGGGGCGCACTGCTGACGGCCCCGGTGCGCTTCGCCGAGGGCGTGGCAGCTTTCGCTGCGGAGTCACCGATCTTCGTCGAAGTCGGCCCGGGCAACACGCTCAGCTCTCTCGGCCGCCAGCAGGCTCCCGGCTGCACCTTCGTCGCCTCGTTGCCGCATCCCCAAGACCGACGCTCGGACGAGCAGACGGTGCTGGAAGCTCTCGGCCGGCTGTGGCTCGGAGGCGTGCGGGTCGATTGGCCTGGCTTTTACGGCGCCGAATCGCGGCGCCGGGTCGCTCTACCGACCTATCCCTTCGAGGGCCAGCGCTACTGGCTGGAGGCGGCTCGACCACAGGCCGCTGAATCAGTTCCCACGTCCCAGGGTGCCGGGGAGAAGACCGGTACAGCCCACCTTCTGGCGAAGCGGGAGAACCTCGCTGAGTGGTTCTACGCCCCGGTGTGGAAGCAGTCGCACCGTCCGCGCGCCCGTCGTACCGCCGCCGCGAAGCGCCGGCGTTGGCTGCTGCTGGTTACCGAGTCGGAGCTCGGCCGTACGCTCGCTGAGGGCCTACGGGCTGAGGGACAAGACGTGGTGACCGTGATCCCGGGCGATGGCTTGGCCAAGCTGGCCGAGGACGCCTATACCCTGGCACCGAGCCGCGCCAGCGAGGTCCGTCAGCTGTTGGCCGAAGTCGGAGACGTCGAACGTGTGGTGCACGGCTTCGGTCTCTCGTCGACCGACCCGGATCCGCTGGCACGGGCGGAGGAGGTTCGCAGCCTGGGCCTGGGCAGCCTGTGGCACCTGTTGCAGGCGCTCGCTGCCGCAGGCTCTGATCCGGTTGAGCTCACCGTGTTGACGCACCAGGCCTTTCGGATCGGCGGAGAGTCGGAGCTCTACCCGGAGCAGGCCATGCTGCCCGCGCTCTTGGAGTCGGTGCCACAGGAGATTCCTCGCCTGTCGTGCCGGGCCATCGACCTGGTCTTCGAGGTCGGTGCCGCGGAGGGGGTCGACCAGGGGGCGCTGAACCTGCTGGTGCGTGAGCTGCTAGCGCCGATCGATCCGCCGATGGTCGCTCTGCGCAGCGGATCCCGGTGGACGCGAGGCTTCGAAGCGCTGCCGATGGAGGCGGCCGGCGAGGCCGCTTCGGTGCTGTCTCGTGGCGCCGTGGTGCTGATCACCGGTGGCCTCGGCGGCGTCGGCCTGGAACTGGCTGAAGAGCTGGCTGTGCGGCTGTCGGCACGGTTGGTGCTGGTGGGTCGCAGCGAGCTGCCGGAGCGCAGCACTTGGCAGACCTGGAGCGAGACCCACGGCGAAGACGACCCAACGAGCCGCCGCCTGGCGCGGCTGGCGGCGATCGAAGCTGCCGGCGGTGAGGTGCTGACGCTGGTCGGCGACGTGACGGATCCAGGCTCAATGGCCGAAGTGGTGCGCCAAGCGCGCCAGCACTTCGGACCGATCGAAGGGGTGATCCACGCCGCGGGCGTCGCCGGTGGCGGCTCGCTGAAAGGACGGGCGATCGAGGCGGTCGACGCTGTGCTGGCGCCCAAGGTGCGCGGCACCTTGGTTCTCGAGCAGGTCTTGGCGGAAGAGCCTCTCGAAGTCTTTCTCCTGTGCTCCTCGATCACCGCTGTTGCGGGCGGCTTCGGCCAGGGCGATTACGCGGCCGCCAATGCCTTCCTCGATGCCTTTGCATCGTCGCGCTCGCGGCCCGACGGGCCGCAGATCGTCTCCCTGGGTTGGGATCGTTGGCCAGGCATCGGCTTGGCGGGAAACGGCCGCGGTGCGGTCCATCCGCTGCTCGGCGAACGCATCCTGGAAACACCGCAGCGTGAGGTCTATCGCCAGGTGTTGACCGCCAGCAGCCATTGGGCGCTGGCGGAGCATCGCATCGTGGGGCACCCGACTCTGCCGGGTACGGCCTACCTGGAGATGGCCCGCGCCGCCTTTGCCGAGCGCGCGGCGGGGGATGCGCTGGTGCTGCGCCAGGTCTTCTTTCTTCTGCCCCTGGCGATCGCCGGCGAGGAGCGCCGCGAAGTCCTGACGGTGGTCGATCACCCCGGCGAGTCGAGCTCGAGCAGCTTCCGGGTCCTCAGCCGCCGCCTCGATCGAAGCGCCGCGCCCTGGCGCCAGCACGCACGCGGCCAGGTCGGCGTTGCCGCCGCCGAACCCGTGCCGACCTTCGACCTCGACGAGGCCGCCAAGCGCTGTGGTGAGGCGTTGACCGACCGATCACAGCTCGCCGCCACGCGGAGCGACTTCCTCGACACCGGCCGCCGGTGGCAGACCCTGCAACGCCTTCACCTGGCTGAGGGAGAGGCTCTGGCCGAGCTCGCCCTGAGCTCTGAAGACGCCGGCGATCTGCAGGGCATGACCCTCCATCCGGCGCTGCTCGACGTTGCCGCAGGTTTCATTCAGCTGACCCGGGAAGGCAACTACCTCCCTCTGGCTTACGAGGAGCTGCGTCTCGACGGGCCGCTGCCGGAGCACCTGTGGTCCCATGCGGTGCTGCGCGATGGCGGGGCGGAGACGGTGCAGGCCGACGTCACACTGTTCGACACGACGGGCACACCTCGGGTTCGGATCCGCGGCTTCTCGATGCGCCGGGTGAGCGAGCAGAGCGCCGTCGAGCTGGCCCAGCGCCGGGCCGCGGCGGGCGAGGCCAAGAGCGGCACAGGAGCGCCCAGTGATGCGTCCCTCGCCTTGCTCGACGAGGGGGTCGATCCGGTAGGGGGGCGCGAGAGCTTGTGGCGCCTGTTGGGCAACGAGACGCCGGCCCATCTGGTGGTGTCGCCGCGTGATCTGGAGGCGGTGACCGAAGCCTATCGATCGCTGGATCCCAGCCAGCTCCTCAGCGAGCTGACGGAGCTCGAGCGGCCGGGCGCCGAGCTGCAGGTTGCGAGCGCTGGTGGCGCGGACCTGCCGGCTGCCGAGCTCGAGTCCCTGATCGCCAAGACCTGGCAAAGGCTTCTGGGCATCGACCGGATCGGTCTCGACGACAACTTCTTCGAGCTCGGTGGCACGTCGCTGATCGGCGTCGAGGTGATCGCCGAGCTCAAGCAGCGCCTGGGTCGGGACATCCCGGCCGTCAGCCTGTTCGAGGCCCCGACGGTGCGCGGCCTGGCGGCCACCTTGCGCCCGGCGGAGAGCAGCGAGCCGGCCTTCGCCCGGGCGCAGGATCGAATGCGTAAGAAGAAGGCCGCTTTGGCGAAAAGAAAGCGGGCGCGGCGGCGCCCGGTGGAGGGTGCCGCATGAGCGGTGAAGAGCTTGTTGACGACCGCGACGTGGCGGTGATCGGCATGGCGGGGCGCTTCCCCGGCGCGACGGATCTCGACGCGCTCTGGCAGCAGTTGCGCAACGGTGAGGAAGCGGTGCGACCGCTGGCCGACGAGGAGCTGATCGCGGCAGGGGTCGAAGCCGAGAGCCTCAGCGATCCGAGCTACGTCAAGGCGGCCAGCTTGCTCGACGATGTCGATCGCTTCGACGCCGAGTTCTTCGGCTACAGCCCGCGCGAAGCCGAGATCATGGATCCCCAGCAGCGCCTCTTTCTCGAAGTGGCGTGGGCGGCACTGGAGAACGCCAGCTGCGTGCCAGCGACCTACCCAGGGGCCATCGGGGTCTACGCCGGAGTGGCGTGGAACACCTATCTGCTGCACAACCTGACGCCGCGGCGCGAGCTCTTCGCCGGGCCGCACGGCTTCCAGGTCTTCATCACCAGCGACAAGGACTTCATGCCCACCCGGGTGTCCTACAAGCTCGATCTCAAAGGACCCAGCGTCCTGGTACAGACCAGTTGCTCGACCTCTCTGGTGGCGGTCCACCTGGCCTGCCTCAGCCTGTTGAGCTACGAATGTGATGTCGCGCTGGCGGGGGGCGTGACAGTGAAGGTGCCGCAGGCTTCGGGGTACTTCTACCAGCCCGGCGGCCTCGCCTCGCCGGATGGCCACTGCCGTGCCTTCGATGCTCGTGGCGCCGGCACCATCTTCGGCAGCGGGGTCGGCATGGTAGTGCTCAAACGCCTCGCCGAGGCGCTCGAAGACGGCGATCCGATCCGTGCCGTGATCAAGGGCTCGGCGATCAACAACGACGGCTCGTCCAAGGTCAGCTACACCGCACCGAGTGTCGAGGGCCAGGCCGAGGTGATCGCTGCGGCTCTGGAAATGGCCGGTATCGATCCCGAAACCATCAGCTATGTCGAGGCCCACGGCACCGGAACGGCCCTCGGCGATCCGATCGAAGTCACGGCGCTGACCCGGGTGTTTCGTGAGCATACTGAGCGGCGAAGCTTCTGCGCTCTGGGCTCGATCAAGACCAATGTCGGGCATCTGGACGCGGCTTCTGGGGTGGCAGGCCTGATCAAAACGGTTCTGGCGATGGAGCATCGTCAACTGCCCCCCAGCCTGCACTTCGAGCAGCCCAATCCCGAGATCGACTTCGCCGCCAGTCCGTTCTATGTCAACAGCAGCCTGGCGGACTGGCCCGCCAACGGCACCCCGCGACGGGCGGGTGTGAGCTCCTTTGGTGTCGGCGGCACCAACGCCCATGCGATCCTGGAGGAAGCGCCTCGCCGAGCGGCGAGTGGCCCCTCGCGGCCCTGGCAGCTGCTGGTGTTGTCCGCCCGCAGCGAGGCGGCGCTGGACGCGGCGAGCCACAACCTTGCCGAGGTCTTGCGCCGCGGTGAGGTCGAGCTCGCCGATGCCGCCTACACCCTGCGGACGGGCCGCACCGTCTTTCGGCATCGGCGGGCCGTGATCGGGCGCGACATGGAGTCGGCCGCGCAGGCCTTGAGCGGTGGCGACCCGCGAAGTCATTGGACAGCGATCGATGCCGAGGATCCGGGGGATCGCTCCTTGGCCTTCCTCTTTCCCGGCCAGGGCGCACAGTACGCCGGCATGACGCGAGGCCTCTATGAAGGCGAAGCCGAATTCAGGCGTCATGTGGACGCCTGTACCGAGCGCCTGGCAGAACCCCTGGGAGCCGATCTACGGCAGTGGCTCTATCCGGCGCCGGAGGAGCTCGAGGATGCCGATCGAGAGCTACGCGACACCCGCTGGACCCAGCCGGCCCTCTTCGTCGTCGAGGTCGCCTTGGCGCGTCTGTGGATGAGTTGGGGCGTGCAGCCCCAGGCGATGCTCGGCCACTCGATCGGCGAATGGGTCGCCGCGCATCTGGCCGGCGTCGTCACGCTCGACGA
>JBCCGX010000643.1:0-6072 GCA_039029035.1 Acidobacteriota bacterium
GCTTCCAAAAGCTCGTCGGAGAACAGACTGGCGGCATCGAGCAGCTCGGCACGCAGCTCTTCGGCGCGCTCCTGCAGCTCGGCTGGGATCTCGCCT
Source organism: Acidobacteriota bacterium (assembly GCA_039029035.1). Classification (GTDB taxonomy): domain Bacteria; phylum Acidobacteriota; class Thermoanaerobaculia; order Multivoradales; family J023; genus JAAELT01. Next base: position 97 of record JBCCGX010000643.1, read on the forward strand.
TCTTCGATGACCTCGCCGTTCTCACCGCGGAAGTAGATCGCCTTCATCTCGACCAGGTCGACGACGCCTTCGAAATCGGCCTCCAGGCCGATCGGTATCTGCAACAGCACCGCTTGGTGCCCCAGCTTGTCGCGCAGTGATCGCGCCACGCGCTCGGGATTGGCGCCGGTCCGATCGCATTTGTTGACGAAGGCAATGCGCGGTACGTTGTACCGCTTCATCTGGCGATCCACGGTAATGGACTGCGACTGCACACCGGCCACGGCGCACAGCACCAGGACGGCGCCGTCGAGCACCCGCAGAGCGCGCTCGACTTCGATGGTAAAATCGACATGGCCGGGCGTGTCGATCACGTTCAGGTGATAACCGTCCCACTCCACATAGGTAGAGGCGGAGGTGATGGTGATGCCGCGCTCCCGCTCCAGCTCCATGTGATCCATGGTGGCGCCAACGCCGTCCTTGCCTTTGACGTCGTGGATGGCATGAATCTTTTGGGCATAGAACAGGATCCGCTCCGTCAAGGTCGTCTTGCCGGAGTCGATGTGGGCGGATATTCCGATATTGCGGATCCGCTGGATCTCGTGACTCATGATGCTCTCGTAGGGAATTGTCCCTCGCCGTGCTCGGTGCGAGTTAGGGAGAGACCGGATGTATGGCTGGGGTGCGGAGCAGCAGGTCTGTCAAAAGACTCCGTGGCTAGGAGACAGTTGCCAGCAAACACCGTTGAAGGATCTGACGCTGTCGTCGCTCGCCGGACGCTTGCGTTCCGGATCGGAGTTGCTCCGCCGTGGAATGGCGAGGCTACTCAGTCACGGGGCGAAAGTCAACGTCGAAATGGCAGCTTTGCACAACAGGCGCAAGACACGCTACAATGGCTAAAAAGCCTCGACAATCAGTTCGAGAATTCTCCCACCTGAGCCACAGCCGAACGATTCAGCATCGATCAGTGTCGCCGATCCACGTCGCCTTCGTCCCTCGTCTTCGACCACCGCGCCGGAGATGGTACGAGTGCCGATGGCGTTGGTGATCGGACCCTTCAAAACTTCCTGTCGAAAGCGGAGAGAAATGAGCCATCAACCTCAGCGTGCCGGCCTGACGCCTCGTGTCGTGACGATTCCAGTGCTCCTGGCTGCGATCCTCCTCGTAGCTCCGTTGCAAGCGCAAGACCTCTCGGGTGACGGACTGTCGTTCCACCAAACCGATAATCCGGTTCTCGAACAACGGTCGATCGCAGTCCCCGGAAGCGCCCTGGAGCTACACCTCTGGCAGGAGATCCTGCCCTCTGGCAAAGTGCAGTCTTTCTATGCCGTGAGCGAAGGCGGCAGCCTACGCGGCCGAGTGCGGCCGACGACCTACGACATCAATCTCCGCGACCACCGCTTCGACCCCACGGTGGCCGATCTTCCGCAGCCGTCCACCGCTCTCACCGCGCGGAGCGACAACCGACTCCAGCTGGTGCAGTTTCACACCACGCCGCTGCCGGAGTTCCGCCGCGCGATCGAAGCGGCCGGGGGCACGGTCTGGCGTTTCCTCTCCGATCACACTTTCATCGTCGACATCGCGCCCCAGGACAGCCTGCGCCTGGCGACGATGCCCTTCGTGCGCTGGGTCGGGGCCTACCACCCGTCCTATCGTCTCGACCAGCCCCTGCGCCAGGCCATCGAGGGCCAGAGCTCACAGCTCGCGCCGCAGCGCTACTCGATCATGATCGGCCAGCGCGGCACCGAGCGCCAGAATGCCTTGGCCGAAGCCATCCGCGATCTGGGAGCCAACGTCGAGATGATCGGCGGCGGCGGCCTGCGGATCGAGGCGACGCTCACTCAAGACCAGCTGGCCGAAGTGGCACACAACAACCTGGTGCAGTTCATCGACCCCTGGGGCGGCCCGGCCCAGGTCGATATGGACGCGGTCCGCGAGCTCGGCGGCGCCAATTACATCGAGACCGTGGAAGGCTTCACTGGCCAGGGTGTCCGCGGCGAGATCTTCGACACCGAGACGCTGCTCACGCACCAGGAATGGCTCAATGCACCGATGCTGCACAGCGTGGCGGCCTCCTGTAGCGTGCTGCATGGTACGAGTTGCTACAGCAACGTCTTCGCCCAAGGCACCAACGCCGCGGCTCGCGGCATGCTGCCGGATGGCCAGGGCATCTTCTTCTGCTCGTCCGAGGCCCAGGTGTTCGGTGGCGCGACGTCGCGCTACGACGCCAACGAAGAGCTGATCAATCCCGCCGGCCCCTACCGCGCCGTCTTCCAGACCTCCAGTGTCGGCTCGAGCCGCACCACTCAATACACCACGATCTCGGCCGAGACCGATGACTACCTCTTCCTGCACCAGATCCTCTCCACCCAGAGCCAGAGTAACGCCGGCGACCAGATGTCGCGGCCGCAGGCCTGGGCGAAGAACATCGTCGCCGTCGGTGGGATGTTGCACGACAACACCTTCGACCGCTGCGACGACAACTGGAACTTCACCGCCAGCATCGGCCCGGCGGCTGACGGTCGGATCAAGCCCGACGTGGCCTTCTTCTACGACTCGATCTTCTCGGCCCAGGGTAGTAACAACACCGCCTATACGAACTTCGGTGGCACCAGCTCGGCGACACCGCAAACCGCCGGTCACTTCGGCCTCTTCTTCCAGATGTGGCACGAGGGCGTGTGGGCCGGTTTCGGCGGCGCTGCGGACGTCTTCGACAGCCGGCCGCACATGTCGACCGCCAAGGCCATCGTCATCAACAGCGCGCACAAATACGAGTGGCTGACCCCCGGAGCCTGCGACTTCGACGATGTCGACCGCGACAAGCAGGGTTGGGGCACCGCGGACGTGCGCAAGATGTACGACCGTGCGGCGAGCACTTTCGTCATCGACGAAAGCGACATCATCACCCCGCTCGAGACCAAGACCTACGACGTGACGGTGGAAGACGGCGAGACCGAGCTCGCTTGCACCCTGGTCTTCACCGACCCGATGGGTACCCCCGGCGCCGCCGAGGCGCGGGTCAACGATCTCTCGCTGCGGGTCACCTCGCCCTCGGCCACGGCCTACTGGGGCAACAACGGCTTGCGCGCCGGCAACGTTTCCACGGCCGGCGGCGTGTCGAACACCATCGACACGGTGGAGAACGTCTTCGTGCTCAATCCGGAGGCCGGAACCTGGACCGTCGAGGTGATCGGCGACGAGATCGTGCAGGATTCGCACACCGAGACGCCTGCCCTCGACGCCGACTTCGCCCTGGTTTGCAGCGGCGTGCAAGGCGTCATGGGCGACCAGATCTTCGCCGACGGCTTCGAGTCCAACGGCACGACCAATTGGTCGACCGTCGTACAGTGACGTGAGTTAGGAACCTCCGCCGCGCCGGCCCTGCCCGATTCGGGCCGCCGGCGCGGCCGGGTCGCGACGCCTACTCCACCTCACACATGCAGTGGGCGTAGATGCCGCGAGGGTCGTCGAACTGCAGGAGCATCTCGGCTTTCTCGCTGATGTAGTCGACCACCACATCGCCAAGCTGCGGCCGTTGCGCCGCCCGGCTCTCGGGCTGATACAGAGCGTGGGACCAGGCGAGCATCTCGATCAGCATCTGATCGTAGAAGTCGGGCTCCTCTTCGAGGTATTCGACCCGATACTCCTCGAGCCCGGTCATCTCGGCGGCGGAAGCGATGGCCTCTTCGAGACCGCCGAGCCGGTCGACCAGGCCGAGATCCTTGGCGTCGGCGCCACTCCACACGCGCCCACGGGCGATCTCATCGACCTCTTCGGTCGTCATTCCCCGGGCTTCGGCGACTCGATCGAGGAAGTCCTGATAGCCCTGCTCGATCATGCGCTGCATCGCCTGGGCAACCTGCGGGTCGAGCTCGCGGTCGGGGCGGCCGACGCCCGACAGCCAGGTCGTGCCGACGCCGTCGACCCGCGTACCGAGGTGTTTGGCCAGCGGCTTCTGAAAAGTCGGCAGCATGCCGAAGATACCGATCGAGCCGGTGATGGTGTTGGGGTTGGCCCAGATCTCGTCCGAAGCGGTGGAGATCCAATAGCCGCCGGAGGCGGCGACGCTGCCCATCGACACGACGACCTTCTTGCCGGCTTGCCGGGCGAGCACCAGCTCGCGGCGAATGACCTCGGAAGCGAAGGCGCTACCCCCGGGGCTGTCGACCTGGAGCACGATCGCCTTGACGTCGTCGTCATGGCGAGCATCGCGAATCAGCTGGGCGGTCGAATCGCCACCGATGACGCCGGGCGGTTGACTGCCGCCCTGAATCTGTCCCTTGGCGACGAGCAGTGCGATCTTGCTCTCACCGTCACCATAATTCGCATCGCGCCCGACATCGTCGAGGTAGGTCTCATGGCCAACGCGATGGTAGGAGTGCGAGTCGTCTTCGCCGACCAGCTCGATCATCCGCTGCCGCAGCTCGTCGCGGCTACCGACATGGTCGACCCAGCCCTGGCGCAACGCCACTTGCGAGGCCTGTCCGGCGGCCTCCTCGAGATGGTCATTGAAGCGAGCGATGCCCTCTTCGAAGGCCTCCGGGGTGGTGTTGCGCGCCGCCGCGACATCAACCAGGTAGGACTGCCAGAGGTCACCCAGCCACTCGAGATTGGCTTCCCGAGCTTCGGTCGACATATCGTCCCGCAAGTAGGGTTCGACTGCCGACTTGAACTCGCCGACGCGGAAGACATTCCAGTCGATCTCCGCCCGGTCCAAGCCGTCACGATAGTAGCTGCGGAAGCGACCGTAGCCGTCCAGCATCACGATGCCCATGTGGTGGAGGTAGATCTCGTCCGCCGCGGTCGCCAAGTAGTACTGCCCCTTGCCAAAGAACTCACTGGTCGCGATCACCGGCTTGCCGCTGGTCTTGAAATCGTCGATCACAGCTCTAAGGTCTTGCAGCTTGCTCAGGCCGGCACCGCTCATCGAATTGAGATTGAACAGCAGCGCCTTGATCCGATCGTCGTCTTTGGCTTGACGGATCGCACGCACCAAGTCCCGCTTCAGGGTCTCGGGCGTCTCGTCACCCGTGAGCTTGCCGACCGCCCGATCGACGGCGTTACCCGATAGCTGCTCGACGATCTCGCCGCGTGGCGCAATCACCAGCGCCGCGGAGGCCGGGACCCCCTCCCCGTCGTCGCCGGACCACCAAGCGACGGCAAAGAAGAGAATTGCCAGGAAGACGAAATTGACAACGATGCGGCGGGCAAGATCGACGCCGCGAAAAACACTGCCAGCGGCGCCGCGGAGGCCGCCTGTTCTGCGATCACTCATGATTCTTCTCCGAAACCGTGGATAACTAGCGGCCGTCGACGCAGGCCGAGGCGAAGCTGGAAGGATGTATCTCTACATCTTACGTGAATCGAACCCGATTGGTTCCGCCTTCCAGGTCGGCCATCGGCCATCAGAACCTTGGTGCGATGCTACAATTCGGCCGTCTCGGGCCGCTCCACTATGCAAGCCTACCTCGATCTCCTACGCCGGGTACGCCACCACGGCACGGTCAAAGACGACCGCACCGGAACCGGTACCCGCAGCCTGTTCGGGCATCAACTACGCTTCGAGCTCGCTGAGGGCTTCCCTCTGCTAACCACCAAGCGGGTCCACCTGCGCTCGATCATCCACGAGCTCCTGTGGTTCCTACGCGGCGAGTCGACTCTCGACTACTTGCACGAGCATGGCATCTCGATCTGGGACGAGTGGGCCGACGAGAACGGACAGTTGGGCCCGGTCTACGGCGTGCAGTGGCGCTCCTGGCCGACACCGGACGGCCGGCAGATCGACCAGATCACACAGGTCGTCGAACAGATCCGGCGACAGCCCGATTCGCGCCGGCTGATCGTCAGCGCCTGGAACGTCGCCGAGATCGAGAACATGGCACTCCCACCCTGCCACACTCTCTTTCAGTTCTATGTCGCTGAAGGTCGCCTGTCCTGTCAGCTCTACCAGCGCAGCGCCGATATCTTCCTCGGCCTGCCGTTCAACATCGCCTCCTA
>JBCCGX010000644.1:0-6070 GCA_039029035.1 Acidobacteriota bacterium
GTGGTGAGGGCTGTCTTCAGGGCCCAGGCGAAGCCGGTACGGTCGTAGTGGTCGAAGACGAAGCCGGTGCCCTCGCCGGTGGCGGGATCGAACAGCTGTACGGTGTCGGCCAGCCCGCCGGTCTTGCGCACGATCGGCACGGTACCGTACTTGAGGCTGTACATCTGGTTGAGGCCGCAGGGCTCGAAGCGCGACGGCATGAGGAAGATGTCGCTGCCGGCCTCGATCAAGTGGGCTAGGGGGTTGTTGTAGCCGCGGTAGAAGCACACCTTCTGCGGGAAGGTGCGCTGTAGCCAATGGAAGTGGTCCTCGATGCCGCTCTCGCCAGTCCCCAGCACTACGACCCGCAGGTTGAGGTAGCGCAGCGCCTCGGGCAGGGCCTCGAAAGTCAGCTCGAAGCCCTTCTGTGACGTCAGACGCGAGACGACGCCGATCAAGGGCGCCTGCGGATCGTCACTCAGACCGACCGAATCGAGCAGGTGACGCTTGTTCTTCGCCTTGCCTTCGGCGACGTCCTCGATGCCGTAGTTGTGCGGGATGTGCGGATCTTCCTGCGGGCTCCATTCGCTGTAGTCGACACCGTTGACGATGCCGAGCACCGTTGCGCTGCGCTGTTGCAGCAACGCTTCGAGGCCGAGACCGTACTCTTCGGTCTGGATCTCGCGGGCGTAGGTGCGGCTCACCGTCGTCACCACGTCAGCGTAGAGCACGCCGGTCTTCATGAAGCTGATGGCGCCCTGCTCCAGATCGGCCTGGAACAGCAAGCTGCGGTAGTCCTCGAGCCCGAGATTGGAGATCACCTCGGCGGGGAAGACGCCTTGGAAGGCGATGTTGTGAATGGTCAGAATGGTCTTGGAGTGGGCGAAGAGCCGGTCCCAGTCATAAATCGTCTTCAGGTAGAGGGGCAGCAGCGCCGTGTGCCAATCGTTGCAGTGGAAGATGTCCGGCCCCCAACCCATGCGCTGGCAGCACTCGATGGTGGCCCGCACCAGCAGCGCGAAGCGCAGGTGCTCGTCCCACTCGCCGGTGTAGATCTCCCCGCCGTGATAGAGCTGTGGGCAGTGGATGAAGTAGATATCGACCTCGCTACCCGGGGCGCGGGCGACCAGAACCGAGAAGACGAAGGTCGAGGCGCCGAGCTGCAAGTTGATATCGCGCAGAAAATCCACTGGCGTGAAGTCGATCTTGGAGGTGTCGACGCGCTGGTAGAGCGGCATGAAGACCCGCACGTCGTGCCCCTGGCTCTCGAGGTAGGCTGGCAGGGCAGACGCGACGTCGGCCAGCCCACCGGTCTTGGCGAACGGTGCGACCTCAGACGCGACGAAACAGACTTTCAGCGGATCCATCGCTGACCCTCGCTCAGATCACGGTGCCCGGACGGATGGTGGCGTTGGCGGGGACCACGATGACGCCGCCGCGGATGCAGTAGCCGTCGCCGTCCGCTTCCTGAACATCGGCCTGGTTGACCAATTGCGCACCGTCGCCGATGCGCGCGCCACTGTCGATGATGGCGCGGCGGATGGTGCAGTCGTGGCCGATGCCGAACGGCACCTCGTCGATCGTGTTGGTGCCCTGGTCCGGGCTGGTGCCCATGACGATGCTCTCTTCGATCACCGTGCCCGAGCGCACCATCGAGCGGATGCCGATCACCGAATGACGGATCGCGGTACCGCCCAGCACGCTGCCCTCGCAGAGCACCGATTGCTCGATCTCGCATTGTCGGATCTTGAGCCCGGGCAAGAAGCGGGCGTGGGTGTAGATCGGGAAGTCAGCGCGGTAGAGATTGAGCGGCGGGTCCGGATCGGTGAGCTCGAGATTCGCTTCCCAGAAGGCGGGAATGGTCCCGATGTCGCGCCAGTAGCCGTTGTAGAGGAAGGCGTAGACCCGATGGTTGTGGATCGCCCTGGGGATGATCTCCTTGCCGAAGTCGGTGCTGTCGTCCTGCCCCAGAACTTCAGTCAACACCCCGCTCTTGAAGACGTAGATGCCCATGCTGGCCAGCAGGGTGCCAGGCTCGGCGTCGAGCCCCAACTTGTCGATCGTGCCAGCGTCGAGGGCCAGGCGATCGAGCTCGGCCGGATCCTGTGGCTTTTCGACGAAATCGACGATTCGACCGCCATCATCGACCCGCATGATGCCGAGCCCGGAGGCCTCGGCCCGCGCCACTGGCTTGACCGCGATCGACAGGTCGGCCTGACGCTCACGGTGACTACCGACGAAATCTTCCATCGACAAGAGGTACAACTGGTCGCCGGAGAGCACCAACACCTCCCGCGGCTGGGTGTAGGTCAGCCGTTCGAGATTCTTGCGCACCGCATCGGCGGTACCCTGGTACCAATCCCGGTTCTCCAAGCTCTGCTCGGCAGCCAAGATATTGACGAAGCCCCTGGAGAAGGCGTCGAAGCGGTAGGTCTGGGCGATGTGACGGTGCAGACCGGCACTGTTGAACTGGGTCAGAACGAAGATCTGGTCGATGCCGGCGTGCAGGCTGTTGCTGATCGGCACGTCGATCAGGCGGAACTTGCCGGCAACCGGGACGGCCGGCTTGGCGCGGTGCTGGGTCAGCGGCCAGAGGCGGCTGCCCTGTCCGCCGCCGAGAATGGCAGTGACGACGCTTTTCACAGGTCTCTCACAATGACAGCTCTCACAATCACAGCTCTTGCAGTCAGAGCTCTCGAGGTCGTGGGCGGTACCTTGGTCCTGGATTCGGTGGCGCGAGCGCTGTCGCATCTTACAAAGGAATGCGCCTCGGCAGCCAACGAATCTTCGCCGCCAGTTCTCGCCATCGGTGCCAGGCAGGCGGTTCTCTATCACGAGAATCCCTTTCTCTAAATCGAGAAAGGCGCTCTCCGTGCCCTGAAAGCTGGCCTGTGGCCGGCCCGCGAGGAGCTGTCCGACCACGGAGCTTCCTGGATTCGAGAAACGTCAGGCTCCGCGTTTCGCCTGAGAGGTCGTCTATAAGTGAAGCAAATAAGTCACTTAATGGAATATTACGGGAATCTATCCAAGCTGGCCCGATCCTTGCTGAAGAAACATGTGCATCTGGAAATATCTTCGGGAGCCGCTCTTCGCTTCGATGCGCATCACACCTCGAGGTGTCTTGCCAAGGTCCGTCGAGCCGTTCACGAATCATCTCTTTCGATAGACCCCCTAGCTACAAGGATCTTCACCATGGACGCACCACAAGTTCGCACCAAGATCAAAGAGATCATCTCCACTGTCAGTGGTATCCCGGCGGAGGAGATTGCCGACAACGCTTCCTACCAAGACGACCTCGATCTGGACTCTCTGACCCTGCTCGAGATCGGTGTCGACGTCGACTACGAATTCAAGCTCGGGCTGCCGGAGGACCAACTGCAGCAGATCCGCTCGGTCCAGGATGCCGTCGACATCGTGCTGGAAAGCCTGGCGCAACGCGAAAAGGTCGCCTGAGGCGAGGCGCGAAACTTTTGCCTCAAACCGCCCTGCAACCTTCACCCGTTTTGCTTCGGCCGAGCCGGGCTCTTGCCCAAGCCGTCGGTGCGGCCTGCGAGAGCGCCTCGCCGGCCCCGCCACGTCGTCCCACCCGCTTTGCAGAACGTTGGGCCAATCGCCTCTTCTTGGCTCTCTCACCGGGCCTGAGCCGGGTTCGTAAGGTGCAGCCGTCGTCCCACATGGAGCCCTTCGAGAGTTGTTCGATCGAACGCTCGCACGGCATGGGGCACCTCGCAGCCACCTGGTACCCGGCCTTCGGCACACCCCGCGGCGCCGTCCTGCTGGTCCACCCATGGATCAAGTGGGGTCAGTCCTACTTTCACCGGCGGGGTCGGATCGGCGCGTTGCGCGGGGCCGGCTACCACGTTCTCACCTTTGATCTGAGCGGCGTGGGCCAAAGCTCCGCCGATCGGCCGGGCTTCTACGACCGTGATCTCGAAGATGCGCTGGCTGCCCTCAGGCGCCGCGCGCCGGGGTTGCCGGTCCATCTTTGGGGCGTCAGCTGTGGCGGTTATTGGGCGCACCCGTTGCTCAGCCGGGTGAGCGTCACAGGTGCCATGTTCGAAGACGTTGCCACCCATCTCATCGACTGGTCCGGGCGCATGGCGCCCTGGGGTTGGCCCTTCTATCGCTTCTTCCGCCATGGCTTCCGCCATGCGTACCGCTTCATGGACCTGCGGCAGCACGCACCCCATCTGCGCGCCCGCGCCGTGGCCTATGTCAGCGGTGCCCTCGATCGCGGTGTGCTACCGGCCGAGACCCGACAACTGGCGCACGCGGCAGGAGCCACGGTGCGGATCATTGCAGCGGCGGATCATTTGGAGTCGATCAAGCGCGACGGCGAGGGGGTCATCGCTCTGGCACTCGAGACTTTCGAGCGCGCCGAGGCCGCAGGCGGTTCTGGGGAAGGAACTGCCGCGGCCTGAGGCACGCAACCCCGAGCAGGTGGGTCGCCGGCGGTTCTGGGGAAGGAATCGCCGCGACCCGAGGGGGAGGGGGTAACACAGCGGTTCGTTAGGGGGGCCGCTGTGTTACCCTCCGCGGAGGAGAGAATGATGCCCCCATGTCCCTGCGGCTGATCGTCGATTCTGGCCACCGTAAGCAACGTTTTCCGCTCACCGAGGGGATTCATCAGCTCGGCTCCAGCCCGAGTTGCACGGTCCGTATCATCCATCCCTCTGTCTCCCGCCGGCACGCGCTGATCCATGTTGTAGGCAGCCAGGTGGAGATCGAAGACACCGCCTCGCGCAACGGCACCCGCATCGGCGGTCGCCGGCTGGAGGAGGCTGAGCGGCACCTCTTGGGCATCGGTGAGACTTTGACCGTAGGGGGTGTCTCGGCCGTGCTCGAAGAGGTCTCGGCCAAGGATCTCGAGGCGGCGGTGGAGTTCGCTCGTCGCCCTTCGGATCCGGCCTCGAGCTCGGAGCACGAAGCTGGGACGGCGGTCACCGGCTCGGTGGGCACGGCGCGTAAATTCGCGCTCGAGCTCTTGCCTGATCTGCTGGCCCGGCTGGCCGATCGCCGCAGCGGCCGGGTGCGGATGGCCCAAGCGGTAGGTGCTGCGCTTTTCGAGGCTCTACCTTGCCTGGCGGTCGAGATTCTCTCGCGCCAGGACGACGGCGTGCTCTTCCGCGCCCGCCACGACGACACCGGCGATTGGCCCCATCGCGCCGTCGCCACCAACGACCTGGTGTCGGTGCGGGTCACTCTGGCGCATCCCTCGCACGTCGGGTCCTACACGCCGTTGGTGGAGAGCTGCGCCCTGATGATCCAGCTGTCGGCCGCGTCCGAGCCGGATCTCAGTCCGCCGACGGCTCCGGCCGCCCATCCGCCCCTGCCCGAGCCGACGACCGTCGTCGCCGCGGTGCGCGAGATCTATTCCAACGCCGCCCGCATCGCCCAGGGCAACGTCAGCGTGCTGATCCGCGGCGCTTCGGGGACCGGCAAGGAGGTACTGGCGCGCTACCTGCACGCCGCGTCGCCGCGCTCCGGTCAAGCGTTTGTTGCTCTCAACTGCGCCGCTCTGCCGCGCGATTTGCTCGAATCCGAGCTCTTCGGAATCGAGCAAGGCGTTGCCACTGGCGTGGCTTCGCGGCCGGGTAAGTTCGAAATGGCCGCTGGCGGCACCCTCTTTCTCGACGAGATCGGCGACATGGCGTTGGAGACCCAGGCGCGGATCCTGCGCGTGCTGCAAGAGGGTGAGGTCTACCGCCTCGGCGGCCAGGAGCCACGCTCGGCCGACGTCCGGGTGGTTGCCGCCAGCCACCGCGACCTCGACGCCATGCTGCGTGAGGGTAGCTTTCGCTCCGATCTCTATCATCGCATCGCCGACTGGACAGTGCGCTTGCCTTCGCTCCGCGAACGTCGTGGTGACATCCCCAACCTCGCCGCGCATTTCCTCGCCCGGGAGGTCGAGCGCCGCGGCTTGCGGATCGCCGGTATCTCGCGCGGCGCAATGGATCTGCTCGAAGCCTATGATTGGCCGGGCAACATCCGCCAGCTCGAGCGCGAGATGTGCCGTGCCGCCCTTTTTCTCGAAAAGGGTGAGCTGCTCGAGAGCTCCCACTTGCAGGAAGCGATTCGCCAAGTCGAGGCA
>JBCCGX010000645.1:0-6057 GCA_039029035.1 Acidobacteriota bacterium
CTCTTCCAGCACCTCGTGCAGCTCTTCGAGATAGAACTGGGCGAGCGGTTGGTTTTTGCCCTGAATGGCAAAGCCTAGCTTGGCGCTGTGGCGCTGCATGTCGCCCATCAACGTCGCCAGCTCGACAGTCTCGGTCGCCGGTTCTAGGGCTTCAGTGGCTGTTGCAGCAGGCGTCGCCTGAGACGGTTTGCAACCGGTGGCAAACAGCACCAAGGCGCCAACAATCGAAAGAGTCGCCATGACAGCTCTTAGAGTGGTCGGAGTGAGTTGATTCATGGTTTAGCAGCGTCCGTTTCGTCTCGTTTATTGCGACTAAGTCTCAACAAGTGGCCAAAAGAAAGCATGCCAGACGCGAGAGGAAGTGGATGAACTGAGTAGTATCCGGATTTTATTGAGAAGTTGTCTCAAGAGATGGGAATCGTATTGTGGACCAGATAAGTCCTGTTTGTCAACTTACCCTCTGCCCAGCTTGAAAAGGCCCGGTTAGCGACGCTGAGTCGCTCGCTTCGACACCCTTCGATAGCTAAGATGCAACGGAAAAGAGCTGAATCCAAGGAGTCTCAGAATGGTCGCCTCGACACTTCGCCACCCTGTTCGTCCACGGATCGTCCACGCTTTCGTCGTCTGCCTGACGCCATACCTGCTGTCGGTCACGGCGGCATCGGCCGAATCGCTCGACGTGACGCCGCCGGAGGCGACCCCTTCGCCTTTCCACCTCGTGGCGAAGACGGCGGGTGGTATCGAGCTCCAACTCGAGTCGAGCTGGAACACGCTGCTTGACCCGAACGGCAAGGCGGCGGTCGATAGCTTTCCTCTGAGCCGCGATGTGAAAGTCGATCTATCCCTGGAGCGTTTTCGGGTGACGACCCGTGAGACCCGCTTCGTGCTGGGCAGCCCGCGGGGAGACGATACGCTGCTGGATTTCGATCCGGAGAGCGTCTTGCTGTTGCGTGGTCGGGTGGCCGGCGAGCTCGATTCGCGCGTCTTCCTGGCGCTGTCACCGCACGGCGGTTTCGGAGCGGTTCGGCACCGAGGCCAGCACTACCGGATCACCGCGCGCGACCCGGAGCGGCTGCAGGTTCGAGCGGTTGGACCCGCTGGCGGCTCGCCTCTCGATGTGCCTCTGTGTGGCGTCGACGATCCGGTGATCGAAGTCGTGCCCTGGAAATCAGTGCAGAGGGCTCGACTCGGCGGCGCCGCGCCGATCAAGGGGCTGCGCCAGATCGAGCTCGCGGTCGAGACCGACTACGAGTTCTTCTCCCTCTTCGGCAACCTGAACGCGGCCTCGGCCTATGTGGTGTCGCTCTATGCCGCCGTCTCCGAGATCTACATTCGCGACGTCGCGGCGCGCGTCGATCTCAGCTTCGTCCGGCTATGGGACGATCCCGAAGATCTGTTCAACGAGCCCAATCCTTTCGGGCCGTTCCAGGACTACTGGGAAGCGAACATGGGCGGCGTGCATCGCGACGTGGCGCAATTCTTTTCCGGCCGGCGGGATTTACCTTGGGGCGGCGTCGCTAACCTCGGGGGCTTCTGCGATAGCTCGAGCTACTCGGTGGCCGGCTATGCGATGGGTTTCTTTGCCGATACTGAGAGCCCCAGCGTCTTCAATCGCGACATCACCGTGACCGCCCACGAGATCGGTCACAACGCCAACTCGTCCCATACCCACAGCCAGGGGATCGACACCTGCAACGACGAGAATTCCACACCGCAGCGCGGCACCATCATGTCCTACTGCGGCCAGACGTTTACCGGCGGGGCGTCCAACACCGATCTGCGATTTCATACCGGCCCCCAGGCCATCATGCGCGACTTCATTCTCAGCAGCAGCTGCCTGGTGGCCGATTGCAATCAGAACGGTGTCGACGACAGTCTCGATATCGGCGGCGTCAGCCTCGATCAGAATATGAACGGTGTCCCTGATGAGTGTGAGGACTGCAACGGCAACTCCGTCCTCGACGACGCCGACATCGCCGCCGGCACGAGCAACGATTTGGATGGCGACGGGGTGCCCGACGAGTGCCAGCCGGATTGCAACGGCAACCAGGTGCCCGACGGGCTGGACATCGCCAGTGCCACCAGCGTCGATCTCTACGGCAATGGCATCCCCGACGAATGTGAAGCCGACTGCAATGACAACGACACGCCGGATTACGACGAGATCCAGAGCGACATGAGTCTCGATCTGAATCGCAACGCGCGGCTCGACGCCTGCGAGGATTGCGACGACGACGGCACACCGGATCTGGTGGCGTTGGATCACGCCCACAACCTGTGGCTCGCCAGCCTCGATCACTCGCGGATCCGCGAGTACCTGGCCACCGTCGGGCCACTGGCCAGGGTGTCCGATGACGCGGGCATTCAGGAGGGGCAGGATCTGTTGATCACGAACGATCGGCGTGTCTTGGTGAGCAGCCGGCTCGACCACCGGGTGGTCGAGTTCACGATCGACGGTGCCCTGGTCGGCGATCTTGTTGCCTCGGGTGCTGGAGGCTTGAGCGAGCCGGCCGGTTTGGCGCTGGCCCCTGGTGGTCGACTCCTGGTCGCCAGCCGCGGCAGCGATGCGGTGCTCGCCTACGATCTAGCCAGTGGTGCGCCTCGGGGCGACTTCATTGCAGCCGGTGCCGGGGGCCTGAGCGCTCCTTTCGGCCTGGCCTGGGGCGCTGTTGGCCACCTGCTAGTGACCAGCGCCGATAACCGGGTCTTGGAGTACGACGCGGCCGGTGCCTTCGTCGGCGAGCTCGTCTCTGTCGCCGGCAACGGGGGGCTGAGCGACCCTCACGGCTTGCTCGTGCTGCCTTCAGGCCACTTGCTGGTGGCGAGCTACGGCAGCGATCAGGTTCTCGAGTACGACCCCTCAGGCGCCTTCGTCCGCCAGTTCAATCAAGGCGGTACAGACGACCGCCTCACCCTCGATCAGCCCTGGAGTCTACGGCTCGGCCCTGACGGCGACGTCTACGTCAGCCGTGCCCATGACCACGGCAAGAGCGCCGGGCCTGCACCGTTGCACCTGACCAACGCTCGCGTCTACCACTTCGAGGCTCAGTCCGGTTTCCTGGTCCGCGCCTACGTCCTTGGCGTCAACTCCGGTGTCGAGCACCCCACCGGCTTCGACTTCGTTCCTGGCGATGCGATCGACTGCAACCTGAATCTGATCCCCGATGCCTGCGACGTCGCGAGCGGCACCAGCCAAGACCTGAATGGCGATGGTGTGCCCGATAGCTGCGTAGGCGTCCTCTTCGCCGACGGTTTCGAGTCGGGGACGACATCGGCCTGGTAGGAGTGGCCGCCAAGGAAGCTCAGCGGCCGAAGCTCAGCGGTGGAGATTCAGCGATAGTCCTGCACCGGCGCTGGCTTGTTGGCCAGCACCGCCTCGATCTGCTGTAGCACCTCGGGTGTGATCTTCTCCGCCACGTCCAAGGCTTGCATGTTCTCGACCACCTGTTGTGGCTTCGAGGCACCGGTGATCACGGTGCTGACATCGTCATTCTTCAGGCACCAGGCGAGGGCGAGCTGCGCCAGGCTGCAGCCGAGGCCGTCGGCGATGGGACGTAGGCGCCGGGCCTTGTCGATATTGCGCTTGCCCCGCTCACTCTCGATGTTGTCGCGCAGCCAATCGTATTGCGGCAGGTCGAAGCGCGTGCCTTCCGGCATGCCCTTCTCGTATTTACCCGTCAAGATGCCGCTCGCCAGGGGACTCCAGATGGTGGTGCCGAGGCCGATCTCCCGATAGAGGCGCGCGTACTCGACTTCCACCCGCTCACGGTGGAACATGTTGTACTGCGGTTGCTCCATGGTGGGTGGGATCAGGTGCTCGCGGCGCGCGACGCCGTAGGCTTCCATGATCTGATTGGCGGACCACTCGCTGGTGCCCCAGTAGAAAGCCTTGCCCTGATTGATGAGATAGGTCATGGCGCGCACCGTCTCTTCGATCGGCGTTGCCGGATCGGGGCGATGGCAGAAGAGCAGATCGACGTAGTCGAGCTGCAGGCGGGCGAGAGCCGCCTCGGTGCCCTCGATCACGTGCTTGCGCGACAGGCCGCGGTCGTTGGGCCCCTCGCCACCCCAGAAAACCTTGGTCGAGATCACCAGATCGGAGCGCTTCCAGCCCGCCTTGCGCAGAATGTTGCCCATGATGCGCTCCGACTCGCCGCCGGCGTAGACCTCGGCGTTGTCGAAGAAGTTGACGCCAGCGTCGTAGGCCGCCTGCATGCATTCCTGGGCGAGCTCCTCGCCAAACTGAATGCCGAAGGTAACCCAGGAGCCAAAAGACAGGGCGGAGACTTGAAGGCCGGACGAGCCGAGGTGGCGATATTGCATGCGTGGTACTCCCTTGAACCGGTTGGGCCGGCGAGACTATCAGGCCCGTCTCGAGGCGACGAAGTCGCCTCGTCGAGCGCGAGCCTGACGCTGTCGAGTCAGCTGTGGAGGCCAGGGAGCGTGGGGCCCAGGGGGCTAACGCTGCGTCGTGCGGTTACTTCAGCACGACCAACATGACCCGTCGGTTCTTGCTGCGATTCTCGCGATTGTCGTTCTCCACCAGGGGCGCTTCTTCACCGTAGGAGATCACCGCCATCCGGTGGAGAGCAAAGCCCTGCTCCTTGCTCAGGTAGTCGCGTACCGCTTCGGCGCGGCGTAGCCCGAGCTTCTGGTTGTAGGTCTCGGAGCCGATGGCATCGGTGTGGCCCTGGATCTCGATGTAGACGTCCTCGTTGGTGCTCTTGACGCCGGTCGCGAAGCTATCGAGGGCGGCGTGGGCTTCGCTCGAGAGCTCTACTTGGTCGAAGCCGAAGCGAACTTTGTCGTCGGCGAGCACGGTCTCGTAGAGGAACTTACCTTCCGCCAGCTTGCCTGCGGCCACGGCACGATCCAGGGCGTCCTGAGCGGTCTGGGAAAGCTCGGTGATCTCCTGCTCGTTGGTGGTGGTCCGCTCTTCGACCTGTGCGATGTCGTTCTGGTTTTGCTCGATTTGATCTTCCGCCTCGATCAGCTTCTGCCCCAGGCGCTCTTCGACGGCGACGGCTTCTCGCCGGACAAAGCCGCGAGTGGCGCAGCCGGTGGTGAAGATAAAGAGAGTGAGGGTGATGAGGGTTGTGCTTCGCATGCTGTTTCCCTATCGAGTTGGTGTTGTTGAACAAGATGAGTCGACCCATCGGAGCGCCGTCCGAGGGAGGGAGGTCAACGGCAATTCATGTATAAGTATGAATCGATATATTGCCATGTGGCATAACCCCCGTCAAGCGTTACCCTGACCGCGTTTCCTTTGCTTCCCATCCCCCGAGAAGGGCCGCCCAATCCGACAGATCCAGGGAGGAATCTCGCTCTTGGTCCGCATGCGACGCCAGCGATGGACTTTCACCACGGCCAGCTAGCTAGATCGCATCCTAGAACGACCGTTGGCCGGTCGTCCTTGTGGCCTGCGCCGCAGCTCCGGAAACTCGCCGGATCACTCACAGACCGCATAATTCATAGTCAAGAAAAGGCTTATCCGTATCGATCATCCTCTACGCTCAAACACGCTCGCTGCGTGCTCGCTCCACAAGGACGACCTCGCGACCTCTAAACGGTGTTTCGGGATGCGATCTAGCTAGCCACCTCACGGGGACGAGACTTGCCGCTCGAGGCAAGTTTCGCCCCTGTGAGCTGCCGATGCGGATCTCGCCGTTTGAGGCGAGGTCCGCTAGAACTTGACCACGAGCTCGACCCGGCCACCATAGGGGATGGTGTCGTCGCTCTCGTTGTAGCCCAAGAAGCCGTCGGCGACGAAAACCAGCCGGCGACCGATGGCTGCCTGGTAGCGGGCGGTGGCTGCGTAGGCATCGGTCACCGCGTCGTCGATACCGATGCGGAGGCCGGCTTCGACGATCAACTGCTTGCGGGTGTGGTCGTAGAATTTCTGGTAGCCGACGGCACCACCGACCACATCGCGCGCACGGCCGGAGAGCGGCGCGCCGAAGCTGCCGATGCCCACCGCGGCGAAGTTGATCCCCGCACGGCCGAGGGGGCCGCTCGAGGCCGGGCCGACACCGCGGGCGGCGGGGGTGTACTCATCGA
>JBCCGX010000646.1:0-6055 GCA_039029035.1 Acidobacteriota bacterium
GCAGATCCTGCCGGTCGACCTCGGCTTCCTCAACTCCCAGATGCGACCGCCCCTTTACCAGCTTCTTTCCCGCTTCACCCCGCCGGCCAGCTTCATCCCGCAGATTCCGGAAGCGTCGGAGACACCGGAACCGCCCCCGACAGCGGACAGCGAAACGCAAGAGGCGCAGGGTGCGCCAGAGGCAAAAGAAGCGCAAGAGGCGCAGGACGCGCCAGAGGCGCAACAGGAGGCAGCCAGCGTGCCGCCTGACCATGTGTTCTACCGTCCGCGGCTGACCTTCGAAGGCTCGCTGGTCCTCGGGCGGCGGCTGTGGATCGTGCCAGCCCCCGCCTTCCCCAGCCCGCACGGCGACGAGACCCCGGCGCGCTTCTTCCTGCGGATCCAACGCTGGCGCTCGGCCCACGGCATCCCGAGCCAGGTCTTCCTGCAGGTCCGCCCCCTGCCGCCCTTCCAGGCACCGGCAGAGGGTTCCCCAGCAAAGACTGATGGCGAGCCAACCCAGGCGGACACCGAGACCGAAGCCGATGGCGCCGCAGAACCCACCGCCGAAGCAGCAAGAGACTCCGCGAAGGCCGCCAAGACGGCTGTAGAGACCGACGCTGAGACGGCCCCTGACACGGACGCAGAGACCGACGCTGACACGGACACCGAGACCGGTGAGCAGCACCAGGGCCAAGCCGGCAAGGCTGGCCCCGCGTTGCGTAGCGACCTCTACAAACCGCAGTTCATCGACTTCCACAATCCTCTGCTGCTCGATCTCTTCACCAAGGCCCCGGGCCCTTTGGAGAACTTCGTCATCGTCCTCTCCGAGCGGCTGCCCGCCAAGGAGCATCTCCCGAGCCACGGCGAAGACCACTTCGCCACCGAGCTCGTGGTACAGATCGACTTCACCGATGCCGCCGAAAGCGCTGCCCATGGCGACTGAGACCGCAGGCTACAGCTGGCTCTCCAGCCAGCTTTACTTCGAAGGCGATCTCTACGGCGCCGAAGCTGATCGCGTGCTGGCGACCCTTGTCGAGCCGGTGCGCCAGGACTGTCTGGCGCAGCGCTGGATCCGGCGCTGCTTCTTCCTGCGCTACGGCAACATGGGCGCGCATATCCGCTTTCGCTGCTATGGCCGGCACCGTGTGCTGGAAGACCACGTCAAGCCCCGGCTGATCGAGGCGGCCCAGGCCAGCGGGCTGATCGACCGGGTCGAATGGGAGGCCTACGAGCCCGAGACCTCCCGCTATGGTGGCCCTTGCGGTGTGGCCCTGGCGGAGCGCTTTTTTGATGGCTCGAGCGCCGTCGCCCTGAGCCTTCTGCACAAGATCGATGCCGCCCGCCGCGCCTCCCGCCTGGGCAAGGCGTTGCTGGCGATGCTGGTGCTGATGCACACCTTCCGCCATTCACGCACCGCCACCAGCGAGCTCTCCGCCGCCTACGGCAGCAGCTACCTGCACGCCATGGTGCGCGATGCCGAGCGCCGCGCCGCCCTGGTCGAGATCTACGCCACGGGGTATGACCGCCAGGCCGAGCAGCTGGCGCCCTATATCGAGGCGGCCTGGGAAGCCCTCGAAACCGACGCCGACTTGACGCCCGAGCTCGATCTCTACCGCCATCACCTGGCCGGCATCCAGCGCCGTTTCCTGCGCCTCGCGGAGCACGGCCTGCTACGTGGCGAGGTCGCGGCGTTCGACAACTACGACCACAGCGTCCACCAGATCGTCCCGAGCTACATCCACATGATGAACAACCGACTCGGCATCAACACGGAGGAAGAAACCTACCTCTCGCTGGTCATCCATCGCACCCTCGACCACCTGGCCGTGGGTGCCGCCGCCAGCGCCTGATGCCAGACCTGCGATCCTGTCACGCTCCAAGGAGATCCCAACCCCCCACTCAAAAGGAGGACCGCATGAAGAAACTGAAGCTGGATCTCGACGACCTCGAAGTCGAATCTTTCCAGACCACCCCCGAAGCCGGCGACAGCGAGGAAGGCACCGTTTACGGCTACCTGTCGTTCGGTCCAGGCAACACCTGTGACGACGGCTGCACCAACAACACCTTCTGCCGGGTCTGCACGCAGCTCGGCTGCACCGCCCAGACCAACTGCAACCAGAACACTTGTCCCGCCGGTTGCACCGACCAGACCAACTGCAACCAGAACACCTGCGTCGGCTGCACCGCCCAGACCAACTGCAACCAGTACACCTGTGCAGCGGGCTGCCAGTGCATCACTCAACCTGCGGTGTGTGGCACCTTCGCCTGCACCCTGCCGGCGAGCTGCTAGCTTCTGCGGGGAAGGCGAAGGCTCGAGCTTCGCTGTGAGATTCGTCTTCCCCGAGTACCGATGCGGGTTTCGCCGCCCACGGCGTAACCTCGCTAGAGGAACGATAGCGTAGGATCTCCTTGGAGCGTTTCTCCAGCATGAAGGCCATGCCCCCCGAAGAATGCCTTGACGTTGCCATCGGCATCGGCGAGCGACTCGTCGAGCGCGCCGTCTGGAACGGTGAGGCCTGCAGCTGGTCCGTCCGTGTACCCAATACCACCGCCCCCCAGCCCGGCGTCGCCCAAGATGAGGAGGGTGGCCCCCTGCTCTACCAGGGCTCGGCGGGCATCGCCCTTTTCTTCTGCGAGCTGCGCCGACTGACCGGCGAGCCGCGCTGGGATCCGGTGCTCGCCGGTGCCTTGCAGCACTGTCTGCCCTCTGGCCGCGAGATGTTGCCCGGTGCTTGCGGCCTGCACAACGGTCGCGTCGGCATCGCCTATGCCGCGGCCCGTGTCGGCCAGGCGTTGCAACGCCCAGAGCTCCTCGACAGCGCCCGCGAGCTGATCGAGCCACTGGCCGGCCAGTCGCACCATGACCACGCCTTCGATGTCATCGGCGGAGCTGCCGGAGCCATCCCGGGGCTTCTGGCGATCGGCCAGATCTTGGCCGACGCCCAGCCGCTCGAGATCGCCAGGGAGCTCGGTGAGCGGCTCATCGATCAGGCCCATCGTGAGCCGGAAGGCTGGTCCTGGCGCACCGTCGGTGATGGCGCTGTTCGCCATCTTACCGGCCTCGCCCACGGCACCGCGGGCATCGCCCTGGCTTTGCTCGAGCTCGCTTGCGCCACCGGTGACAGCCGGTTCCGCCTCGCGGCCGAGCTCGCCTTTCTCAACGAGCGCCAGCACTTCAACGCCACCGCCGGCAACTGGCCCGATCTGCGCCACACGCCGATCCTCGACGCACTCTATTACGGCCAGATGGACGAGCTGCGTCGATCGGTAGCCGCGGGTGACGTCGGCACGCCGGAGCCCAGAGCCTCGATCGCCTGGTGCCACGGTGCTCCCGGCATCGGCCTCAGCCGGCTGCGCGCCTTCGAGCTCACCGGCCAGCTGCTCTACCGGCAAGAGGCCCAGGCAGCGATCGAAACCACCCTGACCGCGATCCTCAGCCTGGATGACAACTATTCACTCTGCCATGGGCTCACCGGTAACTGCGACCTGTTGATCGAAGCCTCTCGTCGCCTGGCCGACGCACCGAACGCCTGGCGCCAGGCCGCCGATCTCACCGCGCTCCAGGGCCGCAAGGCGCATGCCAGCGGCGATCGCCCCTGGCCCTGCGGCACCCTCGACCTGACCGACGATCCCAGCCTGCTGCTCGGCGAAGCCGGCATCGGCTATTTCTACCTGCGCCTGGCCAGCGCCGATGTCTCCTCCATCCTGCTCCTGCACCCCACCTCGGCCAAAGCGCTCCCGGCCATCGACGCGGGCTACGAGGCTCTGGCGCAGGAATACGTCGACGGTTACTTCGGCCGCACCCGCCGTGCGTTCCATCACCTCGGCCTCAACGGTCAGCCGCTCGCCTTTGCGGACGCGGAGGCCGACGCCGACTCGGCCACCGGCCCGCTCACCGTGTCACCGGTGCACACGGCCCACGAGGCCTTGCAGCAGGTCATCGACGCTGCCTCGGGTCCGCAGCACAAGCAGTTGGCGGACGCCTTCGATTGCGAGCGCCAGGGTTACGAGATGAGCCGCGCGATCACGGACTTCACCACCGAGTACCTGGCTAGCCTGGTGCGTCCCGCAGCAGCCGACATCGATTGGCCGAGCGCGTCGTTCCGCCTCGCCGAGGACGCTCGCTTGGTCGACACTCGCTGGGATTGGTGGAACTGGCTGAGCGCGCGAGACGCCGAAAGCGCCCCGGACAACCCGGGCGACGAAACCCTCGCAGCGGCACCCGACGAAGACGAGAGCACGATCCTGCTCTACCGTCAGGACAACCGCATCCATGCCCGGCCGGTGCGCCCCCTGCCCGCGATCCTCCTCGAAGCCTTGAGCGAGCCCACCTCCATGGACGGCCTGATCGATCACGTCGCCGCGGCGGTGGGCGGTACGGGCGACGCGGATCGGCCCCGTCTCCAAGCCATGGTGCGACGCCAGATCGAGGAGCTCTATCAGGCCGGACACATCGACCTGGCCGGATAAACCGAGACGTCCAGGCTAAGATCCGCATCGTGACTCTGAGCGATCCCAGCGCCACCCCGACCCCGACGTTGCGCCAAGCCGGACGCTATTTCGTCCGCCTGGTGCACCTCATCCGCCCCTATTGGGTGCCGCTGACGAAGATCATCCTGCTGGCGATCGCCCTCTCCGCCGTCGGCTTGGTCAGCCCGCTTTTCACCAAGCTGCTCATCGACGAGGTCTATCCGACCGAGAACGTTCGGCTGATGCACGTGCTGGTCGGCGCCATGCTGGCGCTGGCAGTGAGCTCCAGCTTCCTTGGCCTGGTGCAGAACTACTTCTCCCTGCACGTCAACGCCCGCCTCGGCAGCGCGACCTCGCTACTCTTCTTCAACCACCTGCAGCACCTCCGATCGCGGTTCTTCCACCACCACCAGGTGGGAGAGATCACCAGCCGGTTCCAGGACGTCAACCAATCCCTGGCATCGATCAGTAGCGTCTTCCAGACCGTCTTCATCCACGGCGTCTACCTGCTATTCGTGCCGCCGCTGCTCTTCCTGCTCGAGTGGCGCCTGGCGCTGGTCGCTCTCATCACCTTGCCGTTGACCCTGCTCATCACCACCCTGTCCGGCCCGATCCTGCGCCGCGCCTTCAAGAAGAGCTCGGAAGCCCACGCCGATCTGAATGCCTTTCAAATCGAAACCCTGACCCACATCCAAACCTTCAAGACCATGGGGCTCGAGCACCTGGTCTACGGTCGGGCGCGCGATCAGATCAGCCTGGCGATGGAGCATCAGGTGCGCGCCGGCGGCCTAGGTCAAGTCTTCGGCACCGCCACCAGCCTGTTGCAGGGGGCCAACATGGCTCTCTTCACCTGGCTCGGCTGGACCCTGATCCTAGGGCGGGAAATGACCCTGGGCGACTTCCTGGCCTTCTCGGCCTACACCGGCTACCTCTACAATCCCCTGGCACAGCTGATCGGCATGTTCTCGAAGTTCCAACAGTCGGCCGTCCACCTGAACCGTATGTTCGAGTACCTGGACAGCCCTGTGGAGCAAGACCCGGCTCTGGTCTACGCGCCCCAGGCCCCCATCGCGACCCAGCTACGGGGTGCCTTCCAGCTCAGCGGCGTGACCTTCGGCTACGATCCGGAGCGGCCCGTGCTGAGCGATATCGATCTCGACATCGGGGTCGGCTCGGTCACCGGCTTGGTCGGCCCGTCGGGCTCCGGCAAGACCTCGCTGCTGCGCCTCCTCGCCGGCCTCGAGACGCCCGACCGCGGCCTCATCCGCGTCGACGGCCGGCCGCTCGACGAGATCGCCTTGAGCGATCTCAGACGGCAGATCGCCGTCGTCTGGCAGGAGGTCGGCCTGATCCGCGGCACCTTGTGGGACAACCTGACCTTGGCCAATCCGAGGGTCGAGGTCCCACGAGTCGAGGAGATCGTCGACCTGTGCGGGTTGCGTGACGTGCTGGCCGATCTGCCCGAAGGGTTTGCCACCGAAGTTGGCGAAGGCGGCTCGACCCTGTCCGCCGGCCAGCGCCAGCGGGTGGCGCTCGCCCGGGCCTTGGTGCGCGACGCGCCGATCTTGATCCTCGACGAAGCGACCGCCAACGTCGACGTCGA
>JBCCGX010000647.1:0-6048 GCA_039029035.1 Acidobacteriota bacterium
CAAGACACAGTCAGGGAGCGACGGCGTCATGCAATCGAAGGAGCAAGTGGTGACCAGAACTGATCTGTGGGGAGCGCTCAGAGCCGCGATCCTGGTCGCGATCTCGATGGTGTCGAGCGTCGCCTGGGCTTCGGCCGAAGGCTCGCCAGCGAAGGAGCCCGAGCAGACGGCGGTGGCGATCGTGCTGGACAACGACACCGAGCTACCCGAGATTGCGGCCATGCAGTCATGGTTCGTCGTCGACGGCGAACCCCAGCGCGTGTTGGCGGCCGGCAAAGGGCCGGCAGAGGTGGCGCTGGTGCGCGACCCGGCGGCCCAGAGTTATCTGGATATCCTGGCGAAGGCTTTCTTGGATCGCGAAGCGCTCCGCTTGGAATGGCGCCGGGCCGAAGAGGAGAGGCGCCAGCCCGTCCCGCTCGCGCCCTCGAGAAGACCGCATCAAGAGTGGCAACCGGAGGTCTTGCAACAGGGCGAAGCAGCGTTCCTCGAAGCCGGTCGCCCCTTGTTCCGAGCCGCCGAGCCGCCGGGCGACGACCAGTTGGCCGCGTTTCGCCAAGCCTTACAAGGGGCGTTCGCCCTGGGTGAAGGCACCCAGCTGCGCTTCATCGAAGCTCAGGCGGCACCGGTCTCACGCACCGCGCAAGCGATGAGCGTGTTCAACCAGTCGCCCGCCTTTCCGGCTGGCACTCAGGGCTTCTTGAGCTTCGTCGACCGCGTACCGACGATGCAGTTCGAGCTGCGTTTCGCCGACGCTGTTTTCATTGCCGGCCAGGATCTCTATGCTCAGGCGGTTCGGCGTGCGATCGTCCTCTTGATCGAAGGTAAGTCGCACGACCAGAGTCTCTACTCTGTAGCTTCGGTGCGGGACTTCGCGGCGCACTTGCAGATCCCGCTTTTCGTCTGGTCGTTCGGGCCGGGCGCCATCGTCGCCGACTGGAATGGTCGCTGGATCGGCCAGCGAGTGGGCCACCTCGACACCGCTCTGGCGCTGGTGAACTTTGAAGACGCCTGGGAAGATCTCCGCCAGAGCCTCGAAACACAGCGTATCGTTTGGCTCGCGGGGCGCCACCGACCGTCCACGATTCGCCTCGGCGACGACGCGCGGGGCGTTCGTCTGGCGGG
This sequence comes from Acidobacteriota bacterium, assembly GCA_039029035.1. GTDB lineage: Bacteria > Acidobacteriota > Thermoanaerobaculia > Multivoradales > J023 > JAAELT01. The sequence continues at coordinate 1,123 of JBCCGX010000647.1, forward strand.
GCGCCCAGCGACGCCGAGCTCGGTCCCCGCAGGTGCACAGGAAGCCGGTCAATGATCGAATTCGTTTCATTGCTCCTCGGGCTGGTCACCGGCGTCGTGCCGGTGGAGGTCAGCGTCCTCGGGCAGCCGGCAACGGTCGAGCTGTGGCTCGACGGCGAGATGATCGAGTCGCGATCCACCGCACCCTGGCGCTTCGAGTGCGATCTAGGCACCCGCCTCGCCCCTCACGAGCTGGTAGCGATCGCGCGCGACGCCCGGGGCAACGAGATCGACCTCGCTCGCCAATGGGTCAACATTCAACAACAGAGCTCAGAAGCAGCCATTGTCTTCTCCGGCGACGAGCCGGGACGCCCGGATTCTGTTGGTCTGATTTGGCAGAGCCTCGGCCGGCGCCATCCGCAATCGGTCGAGATGTCTTTCGACGGCTCCCCCCTCGCTTTCACCAACCCGGAGCGCGTAACGCTCCCAGAGTACGACGCTTCAGCGATGCACTTCCTGAGTGCCACCGTGCGCTTCGACGACAACGAGGTCTTCCAGCTCGAAGCCAGCTTCGGCGGCGGTCGCGGTGGCCAGATCATGACCGAGCTGACGGCGATCGGCATCACTCTCGAAGACGGCGCCAAGGCGCCTCCCCTCAGCGCCCTCCAAGCCTGGTTTCTCAAACAAGGCCAGCCGGTCCGCGTGCACGGTGTGGAGAAGGGGTCGGCTGAAGTGATCGTGGTGCGCGACCCGGCGGTGCAGCCGGTCTTGGAGGAGCTCGTGCAGACCATTCGCTCGTGGAGCATGAAGCCTCTCGGTCAGCGCAACGCCTATGGCCCGCTAGGGAAAGACACCCAGCTGCGAGTCTTGTCGCCCGCCGGTGCCCCGCTTTCGCCCACCCATGTGATACCCGAGATGTTCGTCCGCTCCGAGCCCCGCGACGCGGCGTCGGAAGGTCTGCTTTGGCTCAGCCAACAGACCCGCCCGCAGAGCTTCGCCATGTTCTTCGGCAACGCCGTCGCCCTGGCGGGGATGGAGGCGCATTCACGTACCAGCCGGCGGGCCGTCGTCCTGCTCCTGGGCGACGGGACGGCCAGCGGGTGGTCTTTCTCGCCGGAGAGGGTGCGAGATTACCTCCGAATCCTCCAGGTGCCTCTCTTCGTCTGGTCCCTGACGCCCACTGAGCGGCCAGAGTGGGCGGGCTCACAGGTCATCCCCTTGGCGTTGGATTCGCCTCAGAAGCACAGGCACCTCAAACAGGCGATCCGCGAGCTGCGCAAGAGCCTGGAAGCCCAGCGCATCGTGTGGCTCGAGGGCCGTCATCTGCCGCAGAACATCGAGCTCAGCGCGCAGGCGACCGGCATTCGCCTCGCCGGGTCCTAGGCGCCTTGCCCTCTACTCGTCGAGATCGCCCAGTCGGATCCGCAGCTGGCGCAGCTCCGCGTTGAGCTCGGCGACCGTGGCCTCCAGACGTTCCAAGCGTTGCTCGATCGGACTCGGCTCGCGAGGGGGTGCTGGCGCCGGCGCTGCGGTGACCGGAGGGACCGGCGCGGCGACGGGTGTAGGTACTGGCGTCGGTTCGGAGGTTTCCGCTGGGCTGCTCGAAGCGTCACGTGAGGTGTCCTCCGCCGCGACCAGATGCGTCCAACGATTATCCCGCTGGCCGGGACCTCGTGGCAGCTCCTTGACCAGGGCGTCGAAGCCCTCGGATAGCTCCTGGAGCTCCTCTTCGACCTCTTCCTTGCTGGCGAAGGGGTGCATGCGTTGGCAGCGGGTCTTGAGCTCACCGGAGGATTGCGGGCCGCGCAGCAGCAGCATGCACATGATCGCCTTTGTCGCCGAGGAGAGCTGCCAGCGACGGTCGAGACTGTGCTGCCAGCGCTCCACCCGCGCTCCGTCACTCCGCCAGGTGAGCACGTCCTGCCGCAGGCGATCGAGAGCTTCGACGACCTGAGTCTCCGTCAGACTCATCACCGGCTCGCGGTTCGACTTCTGGTTGCAGGCGGCGATCACACCGTTGATCGTCAGCGGGTAGTGATCCGGGGTGGTCTGCTCTTTCTCCATCAAGGCGCCGAGCACCCGGATTTCGATCGCATCGAGGGGGCGGGTCTTGTGCATGGGATTCGCTTCCTCCATCGTCTGATCGCTACGACCTGAGACTACCAGCCGAGAGAGGCCGATTGACAGGCGCCAAGGGTTGCAGATGGCCGGTAGAATGCCCGCGAACCGACGACTTTGAGCCCCTGACCGTCTCGCATCGAATAGGCGATCGCCCCGGCCCGTACACTAGGCCCAACCCGACACCTTTTTTAAGCCTCGGCAAGGAGCCGCCATGCCTGAGCTCAGCGAAAAAGCCGCGCCTGCTGACGCGGTGCGCCAACAGATCGAGATGCTCGACCAGTTCGAGAACTATCGACGCACCTGGGAGCTCGAGCTGTTGATCTCCGGCGCCGTAGTCTTCGCCCTCTTGGGCGTGCCGGCGCGTCTCGATGACTGGTTCTTCAGCTTCAGTGTCCACATTTCGCGCAGTCAGTTCATGCCCGTCTTCTATGGCTACTTCTACCTCAAGCTGATCGCCTACAGCCTGATCGTCACCTTCTGTGTCAACCTCTCGCTGCGCGCCTACTGGATCGGCCTGATTGGTCTGGGCAAGGTTTTCCCCGACGGCATCCGCTGGGAAGAGGTGAAAGAGGGTCCGATCTCTCTGCGACTTTCGAAGTCGTTTCCCAGCCTACAGCAACTGACCCAAGGCGCCGACAAAGTCTGCAGCCTGATTTTCTCGTCGTCCTTCATTATTGTCTTCATCTTCGTCTTTTCTATCGTCCTCGTCAGTGCGATCACCTTGGTCGCATTTTTGATCTCGCTGGCGATCCCCGGTGCCTTCGGCAAGATTTTCTTTGGCCTCCTGGTGCCCGTCTTTGTTCTGCCCGGTATCGTGGCACAGATCGACAAGAGCCTGGCGAAAAAGCCACCGGAGGCCTGGGAGGGACGCTGGTTCGTCAAGCCGATCCAGGCGATTCTGAAAGGGTTCTATTGGGTCACCGCGCGGCCGCTCTTTTCGTCGATCCAGCTGACCTTGGCCAGCAACGTCAACCGCAAGATTTCGGTGCCGCTTTTCATCTCCTCGTTCGTCCTGCTCTTCGGTTTTTTCATGGTCAGCATGATCCTGCGCGGTACCGATCGCCTACTTGTCCATGGCTACACCATGTTCCCCGACGTCAACGTCGAACGCGGCATCGACTACGGGCACTACGAGAACCTGCGGCCTGAAGGGGAGATCTACCGGCGGTATCCTTCGATCCAATCGGACATCATCGAGGATCCGTTCATCAAGCTCTTTATCCCGTACTCCCCACGCGACAACGACGATCTTGCGAGACTTTGCCGGGACGTCGAACCTGTGCCGCAGCAGGGGTTTCGGATCGGCAGCCGGACGCGCGTCGAGATGCGTCCGACCGCCGCGAACCTCGAGGCCGCGCTGGCGTGCCTGGGCTCCTTTCAGCGGATCTTCATCAATGGCGAGCGCATCGAGCCCGCGTTCGATTACTTCACTCGGTCCGACACCGAAGTGCGAGGCATCATGACTTATCTCCCGGTCGAAGGGTTACCCAAAGGCAAGAACCTGCTGCACATCGAGCGAGTCGAGACCGAGGAGCCAGGGCAGGAGAACGGAGACGGGGAGAAGATCGAGTTCTTTATTCCGTTCTGGATCTGAAGATCCCGTTTCGGATCTGAAAATCCCCAACCGGCTCAACGATCCTTCAGTCGATAGACGAATTTGAGCCCCGACCAGGTCGCGTCGACAGCGCAGACCTTGACGTCCACCAGGCCGATCGCCAAGCCGAGCTGGCGCACCACGTTGCCATCGAGATCGGTCTTCACCTTGGCGGCTTTCTTGGGCCAGGAGATCCACAAGATGCCGTCCGCCGCAAGAGCCGCTTTCAGCTGCGGCAGCTCGGTCTCGAGGGTCGCTCGTTCGGTGGTGAAAAAGTGCACGAACGCCGCGGACTTACTCAGGGTATCGACCAGGCTCGCCCCGTCCGGGATCGGCGCCAGCAGCTCCGCATAGTCCGGCGGGGCGCCCAGGGCCACGACCCGAATGCCCGGTTTGATCCCGAGCTTCTTGGCCAGGGGAGTTCCCGAATAACCTGCCGACATCGTCTCTCCTCAGGTACCGATCCGACGCAGCCGCAAGAGCGGTCCGGCAAAGCTGCGCGCATCGCGCAGATCGACCTCGGCGTCGATGAACCAGAGATTGTCGCCTTCGGCGTCGACCAGTACTTGGGTCACGTCCCAAGTGCGCGGCGAGGTGCGCTCGATCCGCGTGTGCTGGGTCTGCCGTGCTTCGTGATTGAACATCAGGTCGCCATATTCGGAGTGGAAGGGCTCCATGGCCTGCTCGAAACGGGTCGCTGGCCAGCGCTCGTCGTCGCTTTCGGCCAATTGCCACACCGAGAGAGCGGCCTCCTCGTAGTTCTGCCTGGCCAGGCAGCGCACCAGTTGGTGGAGCTCGGCACGTAGCCGCGACGGCAGAGCGCGCTCGTCGTGCAACAGCTCGTAGGCGCGCAGCTCGCGTCGCGCCTCCTCGCGCTTCGCCTCGTCGAGCTCGAGCTCGGGATGGAGCATGCTCTCCCACTCTTCGAGCAAGCTCGAATCAGTGTGCTCGAGCATGGTGCGGAAGAAGCCGATGATGTCGTAGACCCCTTCCGTTTTGGCGCGCTCGGGCACGGTCTGGCTCAGGGTCTTGTAGAGCTGACTCAGGTAGCGCAGCAGGACGCCTTCGGAGCGCTGCAGGCCGTAGTTGCGGACGTAGCCGTTGAAGCTGTGGTAGCCCTCGTAGATGTCACGGCCGATGGATTTGGGATGGATGTCTTCACCGCGCACCCAGGGGTGCTGCTTGCGGAAGACGTCGAATGTGGCGTTGATGAAGTCGACCCCGGGCTGCGG